>DQSV01000008.1 GCA_015663075.1 Methanothermococcus okinawensis
AATCCTGAAACAGTATCTACAGATTATGATACTTCAGATAAACTTTACTTTGAACCCCTAATTTTTGAGGAAATACTGAATATTATCGAACATGAAAGTAAAAATGGAGATATTTTGGGAGTTATAGTTCAATTTGGGGGACAGACTGCCATAAATTTAGCAATGTCCCTATACAATGCTGGAGTAAAGATTCTTGGAACCACCCCTCAATCCATACATCTGGCTGAGGATAGGGAGAAGTTCTCAAAAATATTGAAAACTCTAAATATCCCTCAGGCCAAGGGAGCCACTGTGTATAATGAGAAGGATGCCCTAAATGTTGTCGAAGAAATAGGAGGTTACCCCATACTTGTTAGGCCCTCCTATGTTTTAGGAGGAAGAGCTATGGAAATTGTATATAGTGAGGAGGAATTAAAGAATTATATGAAAGAGGCTGTAAAGGTTTCCCCTGAACATCCTATTTTAATTGATAAGTTCTTGGAGGATGCCATTGAAGTAGATGTGGATGCAGTTTGTGATGGGGAAGATGTATTTATTGGGGGCATTATGGAGCATATAGAGGAAGCAGGAGTACATAGTGGAGATAGTGCCTGTGTATTGCCTCCCCAAAATCTTTCAAAGGAGATTATTGATAAAATTGTGGAATATACTACAAAACTATCTAAGGAATTAAAGGTTATAGGGTTAATTAATATACAATTTGCTATTAAAGATAACGTAGTTTATGTAATTGAGGCAAATCCAAGAGCAAGTAGAACTGTGCCCTATGTTAGCAAATCCATAGGCATTCCTCTTGCTAAAATTGCCACAAAGGTTATAATAGGACAAAAACTTAAAGATATGGGATATGTGGGATTAGCAAAGGGAAAATATGTAAGTGTTAAGGAGGCAGTATTTCCTTTCCAAAAACTACCTGGTGTAGATCCAGTGTTAAGTCCTGAGATGAAATCAACGGGAGAAGCCATAGGAATAGATACTTCCTTTGGTAAAGCCTACTATAAGGCCCAACTTTCTGCAAATATGAGAATTCCAACCTCTGGAAAGGTATTTATAAGTGTTAAGGACAAGGATAAAAAACACATCTTAGAGATTGCTAAGGAGTTTAAGGAATTAGGATTCAATATAATATCCACAAAGGGCACCGGCGAGATAATTAGAGAGGGGGGTATAGAGGTAAAAATAGTTAAAAAAATATCAGAGGGTTCAACAGGAAACATACTTCAATTGATCCAGGATGGAGAAATAGATTTAATAATAAACACTGCATCAGGAGGTAAGGCCAAATCAGATGGATACTATATTAGAAGGGCAGCTGTGGAATTTAACATACCCTATATTACAACAATCCAGGGGGCTCTGTCCACGATTAAAGCCATACATGCAATTAAAGAAGGAGATATAGGAGTATATTCATTGAATGAAATAGAATGTGAGAAGGAAATACTCACTCACTACAATAATAAGGAAATGCGTGGTATAGAGTGATAAGGAACAGGAACACTATAGATTTCTTTCTAAACTAAGAAAGAATATTAATACCATTCTCAATTTTGGCATATCATTTTTTAATTCTATATTGGGAGTGGTAGAACTAGAATATTTTACATTAAAATGTTTAATAAAGAGTATGTTTATATATCTGGTGATTAAATGAGTAATAATAAAGAGAGTATTGAATTTAGAAAACTGGAGCATTTACTTGTTTGTAATTACTGTGATGTTGAATATAAAAAAGGAACTCTTTTTAAGGATATTGAATTAATACATCGCGGGGTTTCAAATTGTAATTTGTTGGACATTGATACCTCAATAAACCTCTTTGGAAAAAAATTGGATGCACCCCTTATTGTGGCGGCAATAACAGGAGGCCACTCCAAGGCAGAGGAGATAAATAAAAATATAGCAAAGGCTGTAGAGGAACTTAATTTAGGTATGGGGGTAGGCTCTCAAAGGGCAGGTTTATTAAATAGTAATTTATGGAGTACCTATTCTATTGTAAATGATTATGATATTCCCTTTATTATGGGCAATCTTGGAGCAGTTAATTTTATAAAGGATGGATGGGACGAGGAGATAATAGATATCTCAGTTAATATGATAAATGCTGATGCCATGGCAATACATTTTAATCCCCTTCAAGAGGCCATTCAACCAGAAGGAGATATTGATTTTAAAGGGATTCATATATTAAAGGATATAATGCTGAATTATAAACAGAAATATAAAAATATTCCATTTATAGCAAAACAAGTTGGAGAAGGTTTTTCTAAGGAGGATGCCATTACTTTAAAGAATCTTGGTTTTGATGGAATTGATGTGGGAGGAAGTGGGGGCACCTCTTGGGCTGCAGTTGAATACTATAGGATAAAGGATGAGGAGTTCAAAAACTTTTCAAAGAAGTTCTTGGAATGGGGTATACCTACGGCAGCATCTGTACTACTGGTTAAAAGTGTTTTTCCAGGTACAATAATTGCCACAGGGGGCATAAGATCTGGAATAGATATGGCCAAATCCATTGTTATAGGGGCCCATTGCTGTGGTGTGGCCTTGCCAATATTGAGAGCTGCATTAAGGAGTTATGAAGAGGTAGTAAAGGTTCTTGAAAAAATGATTAAGGAATTAAAAACCGTTATGTTTTTAACAGGCTGTGATAACATAGAGTCTTTAAAAAAATCTAAATATATTATAAAAAATGAATTAAAAGAGTGGATTAAGGAATAGATAATATAAAAATAATAAAAAATAATAGATATTAAAAAAATAGGAAGTATTAAAAAAAGGATAATAATGACATACGATAATTAAAAAAAATTAAAAATTTTTATATTAAAAAACTATCATTCTATAAGCAAGTATAATATCATAAAAAAGGAATATATGGGTCGTAAGACATCATCCACGAGAGAAAATATTAGGTAGCAGAGTTAATAGGAGATATAAGGAGATTATCCATTCCTAAGAAGATAGAAAAGAACTATAACGATTAATTCCAATAATAAAAAATAAAATAAATAAAAAAATAATTTAAAAAAAATTAAAAATAAAATGAGTAAAATAAAGATAATAAAACAATCTAAATCTTAAAATATAGATAAAAAATAGATGCTTAGGGATATAAGGGAAAATAAATACTTAATGAAGAAAATAGAGTATATAATCATACCAATTAAAGATATAAAGAAAATTGAATACTCAAAAAGTAGAAATTCCATAACCATTGCCTCTCTTCCCCTAACCCTAAGCAGCGGGAGTGTAGAGAAAATTCTTTAAGTATACTTACTGTGTATATATAGATTTATATAGTATTGTTTATGTTGGGGATGTTATTGTTATATCGTTGTTGATTATTATTAATCATTATTGTTTGTGTTATTTATTTTATAACTCAAATGATTGTTATAATTACTGTCAAATATGGGCGTTATACTTTTATATTGCTCTTTATAACACACACACTAAAAAGTATTATTGTTATTTATTTTATATATTTTTTTATTATATTTTTGATTAATAAGCCAGATAAAAAAAGAAAAGGAAGTGATATTTTGCAGATGGAGGTAGTTGCCATTGGCGGATATGAGGAAGTTGGAAGAAACATGACTGCCATTAATGTGGATGGCGAAATAATAATATTTGATATGGGATTAAGACTTGATAGGGTTATGATACATGAGGATACAGATATATCAAAAATGCATAGTTTAAACTTAATTGAGATGGGGGTAATCCCAAATGACACTATAATGAAAAATATAGAGGGAGAGGTTAAGGCCATTGTGGCCTCTCATGGACACCTTGACCATATTGGGGCAATAACTAAACTATCCCATAGATACAATGCTCCAATTATTGGGACCCCCTATACCATAGAACTTATAAAAAGGGAAATATTAAGTGAAAAAAAATTTGATGTTAGAAACCCATTAATAACCTTAAATGCAAAGGAAACTATGGATTTAACTTCAAATTTATCCTTAGAATTTGTAAAAATAACTCATAGTATTCCAGATGCTGTTCTCCCAGTTCTTCATACACCCTATGGATCATTGGTTTATGGTAATGATTTTAAATTTGATAACTTTCCTATCATAGGAGAGAAGCCAGATTATAGGGCCATAAAAAGAATAGGTAAAAATGGAGTTATCTGTATGATATCAGAGAGTACAAGGGTTGATTTTGAAGGTAAAACCCCTTCAGAAGGGGTGGCAGCAAGTCTTTTAAGGAATGATTTGCTTGGCACAGATAATCAATCAAATGGCATAGTTGTTACAACATTTTCTTCCCATATCGCTAGAATAAAGTCCATTGCCGATGTGGCTGAAAAAATGGGTAGAACACCCATATTAATTGGAAGATCCATGGTAAAGTATTGTGGAATTGCAGAGGATATAGGTCTTGTAAATTTTCCAGAGAATACAAGAATAGCAGGGGATCCTAGTGCCGTAGATAGGATATTCCGACAGGTAATGAAGGAAGGTAAGGAAAACTATCTTCTCATAGTTACAGGACATCAGGGAGAGGAAGGGGCTGTTCTATCTAGGATGGCTACTGATAAAACCCCCTTTAGATTTGAAGAATATGACCAGGTTATATTTTCAGCAGATGTAATACCAAACCCTATGAATGCAGCCCAAAGATATATGTTGGAGGCCCGTTTAAAATTGCTTGGTGTAAGGTTATTTAAGGGAGCCCATGTTTCTGGACATGCCTCAAAGGAGGATCATAGGGATATGATAAGATGGCTAAATCCTGAGCATTTAATTCCCTCCCATGGAGATTTCAATCTAACTGCAACCTATGCAAAACTTGCAGAGGAAGAGGGCTATCGGTTAGGAGAAGATGTTCACATACTTAGAAATGGGCAGAGTTTAAAGTTTGAGAGAATTATATAGGGGGTATAAATTAAACTACTTCAATAAAAAAATAGGATAATTTAAATTATTGGTTTATCTGTATGTATATTTTTATCATTATTAATTTTATTATATTTTTTATATTTTTTAGACTATGACCACATATAATATGTTTGAAGGTTTGTTTGACTATAAAAAATTAAACTTTAATGTTATTTATTTTTAATGTATTTTATATAGAAAAATTCTTAAAATAATTAAGGGATTTTAAAAATTATTAATATTATTAAGGTGGTATTTTGGATAAAAACATATTGAGAAGAGGGCGACTTGGTGACTCCATTAATAGTAAAGTTATTGAATACACCACAAGTTTAACCTTTGATAGGGAGATCTTTGAAAGTGATATACTATGTAGTATTGCCCATATAATAATGCTAATGGAAAGGAACATTGTTTCAAAGGAAGATGGAATTAAAATAATAAAGGAACTTATAAATATATATAAAAATGGCATGGAAACTCTGGATTTAGATCCCTCTCTTGATGACATACATATGGTAATTGAAAATGAACTTATAAAAAAACTTGGGGAAGATGTTGCTGGAAGGATGCATACAGGCAGAAGTAGAAATGATCAGGTTGCAACAGATATTAGGATGGCCTTAAGGGATAAGGTACTTTTAATTCTTAAAGGGTTAATAAATTTATCAAAAAATATATTATCCATTGCAGAGGATCATGTTGAAACACTATTTGTTGGATATACCCATTTACAACATGCCCAACCTACGACCTATGGACACCATCTTTTAAGTTATGTTTCAGCATTGGAGAGGGATATTTTAAGACTTTTTGATGCCTATAAGAGAATAAACATTTCGCCCCTTGGATGTGGGGCCATGGCAACAACTGGCTTTGATATAGATAGGATTAGGACCATGGAATTACTTGGATTTGATAAACTTATTGAGAACTCCATGGATGGAGTTTCCACAAGGGATTTTATAGTGGAAACAATGTCTATACTATCCATAATTGGTATCAACCTATCCAAGATATGTGAGGAATTGATAATATTCTCAACCTATGAATTTAAGGTCTTGGAGTTATCCAATACTTATACCTCAACATCCTCCATAATGCCTCAGAAAAAAAATCCTGATGTTGCAGAGATTGCTAGAGCCAAACTATCCACATTAAATGGAAACCTAGTAACAGCCTTAACAATTTTAAAGGCAATTCCAAATACCTACAATAGGGACCTACAGGAAATAACTCCTCATTTATGGGATAGTGTATATACCTCATTGGATACAATAGAAATGATAGATGGAATGTTATTAACATTAAAGGTAAATAAAGATAGGATGAAGGAACTGTCAGAAAAAAATTATTCTACTGCAACAGAATTGGCAGATACTCTTGTAAGGGAATGTAATATTCCATTTAGAAGGGCCCATGGAATTGTGGGGGAAGTTGTAAGGGAATCTATTGAAAAAAATAAAAATATGGTTGATGTAATTGAGGACATATTGAAAAAATATAACTTAACCCTGGAGAGGGAGGCCATAAGGAGAGCCCTTGATCCAATGGAAAATGTAAAAATGAGAAGAATCATTGGGGGACCTGCTCCTGAGGAGGTTATAAGGGCAATAGAGTCCTATAACAATAGAATTAAAGATTATGAGGATAGAGTAAATATTGAACTTAAAAGAATAAAAAATATTAAAAATAGATTATTAAATTATAATTTTAATTAATTTTTAAATAATTTTAATGGTGAGGTTATGAATTACTCTGAGATGGACAGATTAAAAAGATCCAGGGAGTTAATAATCAATATTATAGAAAAAAAGGGAAGGGAGAATTTATATGATCTCACAGGGTTAGGGGGTGGATTTCAAGTAGAGGAATCCCAGCAACATCTTTTAGAAACATACATAGGTCCTGCCATATTTTCAAAAAAATTAAATGATATTGGTATTTCCCACTTTGGAGGCAATCCAAATATTCATAGGGCAGTGGGATTTAATAGAACATCAGCAGCAATATTCTCCATAATAATGACACTATCCAATGAAATTGACAGAGTAATTCATTACCTTCCAAAGATGCCCTCCCATCCCTCAATCCCAAGAAGTTGCAAGATATTCAACATAGATTACTTTGAAAGTGATGATGTAGATGAAATTCTGGATAAAATTGATGAAGATACCCTTACCATAATAACTGGGGCCACAATGGACCATGAAATTATTAATCTAAACTATCTTAAAGAAATAGTCTCCCAATGCACTGAAAAAAATAGTTTATCCCTTATTGATGATGCCTCAGGGGCAAGATTAAGGTTACTATACAATCAACCTCCTGCCTTAAAACTTAACGTGGATTTGGCAGTTACAAGTACTGATAAATTAATGAATGGTCCAAGGGCAGGATTGCTATGTGGAAAAAAGGAACTTGTAGAAAAAATTTATAATGAAGGCTTAAAATTTGGTTTAGAGGCCCAAGCACCAATTTTGGCTGGGATGGTAAATGCATTGAAAAATTTTAAATTGGAGGATCTAAAAAAGGCATTAGACAGGGCAAAAAATATTGATTTAACTCCACTATCCTCTGAGAATATTAAATACATTAGAACTCCAACAGGGTTTGCCTTATGTCTTCCAGAAAAGGAATCCATTGATTTGGCATTAAAGCTCTTAGAGGACTATGGTATAATAACCATTGCTGCAGCAGGCATGCCTGGAGCAAGTAAAACTCTAAGAATAGATTTCTGCTCAAAGGATGCCTATAGATTATCTGATGAATATATAATTGATGCCATAATAAAGTCTAAAAAATGCATATGTAATACAAATAAAAAAATATAAAAAAAATGTCATTAAACACTATTTAAACAAGTTTTATTTATTTAATTATATTCTTCCGAATTAAGATTTTTTTATTAAGTATGAAAATAAATTTTGTTTAGAATAATAATATATAAAATAATATAATTAACTATAAAAAATTAAAAAAAGAAAAAAAATATAAATGAAAGTTTAACCTGCTCCACAGGCATCTATATTTGATTCTAAATCTTCTATTTTCTCCTTTTCCAATACCTCTTCTACTATTTCCTTTTCATCATATATTTTTTCTTTATTATCCTCTAATTCAATAACCTCTAAATTGTAAGGTCTGTACATTAGGTTATTATCCAATAAAACCCATACCATATCCTTATCTTTTATAATATCTTTGACAATACCTTTAGTTCCTGTATTAACATATCTTACATAGGAACCGATAGTAATTTCTTTATAGTGTATATCTACCACCATATCTATCACCAACTTAAAATCCAATACTGATTAATAACATAAAATTTTAAACTCTTGTATTAGGAAAAGTAAAACGCCGTATTTTGCTATAATATAATATTAATGTCCTTCTTGATTTAAGTATTTTTTCCTGAGGTTTAATTAAATCTATACGTCTTTTTCATAATTTGGGCATGGCAGTCTTGCCTTATAATTTTCAATTAGATTTCTACTTTTTAATACTGTTTTTACCATATATGATTTTAGGCGGTATTTTAAAATATTTATTTTTTGTAGGCTTTTATATTTCGTTAGTTATTAATTCTTTTTTTAGATTTCAATTATTTTGTAAATATCTTTCTTTTTGTTATTTTTTATTATACATTTTATTTAATAATTTCCATCTCTGTTAAAATACCTTCTTAGTTAAAATAATATACTTTTTATAATATGTATATATATAGTATATAATGATCAAGTACTAAAGTATTGAATTAGTAATATTAAGAATTTTAAAACACTAAGGGTATGTATAAACTCAATTGACTATTATTTTTTTCTAGTTCTGTTTTATTTGACAATCCACCTACTTTGGATTATTGTAAAATTTATAATGTCATTCTATAAAGTAAAACTCTACTCTATTTTTCCAGTGCTTAGTAGTACAAGGTTTTAAATATTATCACAATCATTTTTTTAAATATATATTATTGTTCTATTCCTAAAAACAATACAACTTCCAAGGTACTGGTATATTATGCAGTCAAGTGATAGCCTAAGTTGGAAGGACTTAGGTTTGATGTAAGCCTGTAACCAAGTGATACTTAGTAACGACCGAGTCAATTCCTACTCTTTTGCGTACTCCCAAGAGTGTGTTTGCTAAGTATTTCTTAGCAAACAATTCCGGTTGATCCCGCCGGAGGCCACTGCTATTGGGGTCCGACTAAGCCATGCGAGTCTATGGACTTCGGTCCATGGCGGACGGCTCAGTAACACGTGGTTAACCTACCCTCAGGTAGGGGATAACCTCGGGAAACTGAGGATAATACCCTATAGGGGAAGAGGCCTGGAATGGTCCTTCTCTGAAAGGACATCCGCCTGAGGATGGGACTGCGTCCGATTAGGTAGTTGGTGGGGTAATGGCCCACCAAGCCTACGATCGGTACGGGCCTTGAGAGAGGGAGCCCGGAGATGGGGACTGAGACA
>DQSV01000071.1 GCA_015663075.1 Methanothermococcus okinawensis
ATACAGAGAATTGCAATAAAGGGTAGTCTCATAAAATCACCATAGGCTTTTTTACTTTATGGTCAAGTACATAACAACTTAAAATTGTTTCCTAAGAGATTACTTTAAGTATTATTTTCCTTTATTTTTTTTATATACATCTTAGGATTTAGATAAATTCTATTATTTTTATTTTATTATTTATTTTTTATATCTTTTATTATTTTATTTTAATTTTATATATTGTAAATTGCAGGTTTAGAAAATCATTTTCTTGGCCATATACTTATTTATTCCTAATATAATATTTCTTAAAAAATAATTTTTATTTAATTCTATATTTTTATTTTTTATAAAATTTTCAATTTTTTTATTTTATTATGTGACGAACTTAGTAAACATTTGAATAGAGTATAAATATAATTAATATTAAATGTATTAAAAATTCCAGTAAAAAATAATATATAAAATAATTATAAAATAAATATTATGCAATACTAATTAATAAAAATATATTGGTATATTGGAATTAGTTAGATGTAAATAATATATCTTATGTAATTTATATGGGAATTAATTATTTTTAAGGAAATAAATGGAGTGGGGGATATTATGAAAAAAATATCCTATATGTTATTTATGTGGATCATTATATGGGTAGCTATTGTTGGGGTACATGGTGAAAATGTAAAAATAGAAAATGTTCGGACATCCAATGTTCTTATAAGTTTGGATGGTAGTAATTCGGAATATTACATTAAACCTGATTTAATACCCACAATTTATGTTGATATATCAAATGAAGATCCATATCAAAATAACATTATTGTGGAAATAAAATCTGATGATGGAAATGCTTCATGGAGATCAAAAGTTATACCAATACCTCCAAATTCGCGGAATATTGTTGTATCTGCAAAATTGAATCTTAAGAAGTTTGGGCCAAATAACATATATATAACATTATTAAACGAAGATGGAAAAATTATTGATTCTAAAAAAGCCACAATATATATTGCTAATCCAATTGACGTTGTAAATATCACCTGTATGGATTCCTACGTTAATAAATCAAAGCCTGATGTTGAAGTATGTAATTCTCAATGGTTTAATATTATATTGAGAAACAATAATTACTCCGAATCTGACTATAGGGTTAAAGTATGGATTGCTGTAGTATCCCAAGATTTTAATAAAGATGCCAGTGAATACTATGAAGATGACGATAATGTGCTATACTATGGAGAATCCAACAGTAAGACAGTATATATTCCAAAGGGTGGTATGGCTGAGGTACACTTTAAAATTCCAAAAATAACTCATGATAAGGATACAATAAAGATTCAAGTTCATATGGACATTTATGGAATACATGATTATGCCGACGGACCTGCATATACTAATATAAATATAGATGACAAATATTCTGTTAAATACTCACGTAATATTAAAAGCAAAAGTTTTGCCTATCCAATTTCAGTAGATAATTTTGAAGTGGTAACTAAGATTAATGAATCAGTAGTTGATATACTAAAAAAATACTATAGGAGATCAAATATTATCGATCCCGAATTGGATGAGGTCCTATCCGATTATAGATACTACAAAGATAATCAACTTTTGCCTAGGGCCTATTTAAAAGAGGATCCCTATTTGGCAATTATCAAGATAACACTGAAGAATAGATTTAATGATAAGACCCATGGAGTAATTTCCATTAAAAGTGATATTGACAAAGCCACGTCTAATATAGATTTAGATGGATTTGAAACTAAGGATATTTATATGCCAATACTTGTTGGTTATTCTGAGAATAGTGTGAATCTTTCAGTATGTTCCATTGAGACCTATGAATATAGAACCACTGAAGATTTGAATGTTAAACCCATAGGGATTCCTGTGGTAAGAATAGAGGATGTGATACTTTGCTGTGGCGATAATAAATATTTGAATCTCAGTGGTAGCTATATAAACATGTTTAGTAAAAAAAATTATACTCTTAAAATAACTATAAAAAATTATTATAATAAAAGTCTTTCAGGAAATCTTACCCTAACTAGTAAAGATTTTAATGAAAATATCGCAAAATATCCCTCAAAAACTCCATTTTATCTTAGGCCTCATGAGGAAAAAACAATAGACATACCTATATACTTTAACGTTCCAGCCAAAGGAGATATTAAATTTACCTTAGAGGTGAATGATGCACTGTTATCCTATTCAAAATTAATACATTTTAATGCCCAAAATATAGATGTCAGTATAAAATACACTGGTCCCAATAGACCTAAGGTAATGACAACCAATAATAAGCCAATATATCAAAATCTCCCTGTGGCAGGATATAAAAACAAATTCACTGTTGTATATAGGAACCCGTTAGATGAAGATATAAAATTAAAAACCTGGATAAAAGTAACAAGGGAAGATGGTACCATAGAGGCGTTAACTCATGAAAAAATAATAGATATCCCACCAAATGATGAAAGGTCAGTGGATTTTGAGATTAAATTTGACAATGGATTCTATGGTATGCTACAGGTATATGCCCTTCCAATTGATAAAAACTATAATGCCTCCAACATTACTCCTGTACTTGTAGAATTCATTAAAGTAATATGTCCATTATCCATTATAAATATGAAGTATAATAACTCCATAGTTTATGCAGAAGTGGCGTTCAATAATATGACTCCATATCCTAATGGTATAACTTATAACTATTGGTTTGAATTGGTGAATAATGATAAAATAGTATTTAAAAGTAAAACCTATAATAAAACTATATATCCAAATGAGGTTAATAGAATAAGACTAAAACTTATGGATGTTAATGATACAAATTCCACTTTAAAGTTATATGTAAAAATTCCTGATTTTGTAATGATTAATGGAGAATATTATCCTATTATAATAACCAAGCATATTCTTATAAGCAATAATGAAAAAACTATGGGGATTAATATAAGCAATAATGAAAAAACTATGGGGATTAATAATAGATCATTATTAGAGAATAACACCATAATAGATAATCTTAATAAGAAAATATCAAAGGATAATATAACCACTACAACGGAAAAAAACACTGGAAATAAAACTGAAATAAACAGTACATCAGCAGAATCTATGAACAAAGGAATAATTGAAACAGTTTATTTAATAATATCAAATACAATCAATAATATATTGTCCCTATTTGGATGGTAATTTTCCCTAACTGTTAAAAAGAATAAAAATACATGATAGATTATAAAATTGTTTAAAGAATAATTTGCATTGAAAATATAATACAACCCTAAATTCCTATTAGAGACCTATAAAAAATAAGGGAAACGAGATGTTGGACAAAAAACACTTGTGGCAATTTTTATTTTTTAGAGTAATAAAAATAAAAAATAAGGAGGAATAATTTGAATCAAGTGGATTTAAAAAATATTCCCATAACAGACAATCATATTCATGTGGATGATATTAATGGATATGGGGCTGAAAAAGTGGCAAAAATTTTTAAAAATGCCTATGGAAAAACCATGATATTATTAAATAAACCCCTTTTTAATGGTGATCTAACTGGTTCCATGGATAGACTGTTAAGGGATGTAGAAATTATAAATAAAAACATAGAGGGTGTGGAGGCCTATGGATTAGTTGGGGTTCATCCCTGTGAACTTACATTTATGATAGATAATGGAATAAATATTGAGAATGCAAAGGAAAGAATACTTAAAGCCTTGGACTATGGAAAAAAACTCATAGAGGAAAATGAATGTTTAGTTGGAATTGGAGAGGTAGGAAGGCCCCACTTTAAAGTGGATGACGTCATATTTAGTACATCTAATGAAATACTACTTTATTCCATGGAGATTGCCAGGGATTTAGATTGTGCCCTGCAGATTCATGGGGAAAGTGCCTCTGAAGAACAATTTAAAGAATTTAGAGATATGGCAAAATCTGTTAATTTAAATCCTGAAAAAGTTATAAAACACCACTGTGGGGATAATGTAATAGAAGGGGAAAAATTTGGAATATTTCCATCTATAGTAGCCTCAAAACCTGTTGTTGATGCTGCAAAAAAGTCCCTTAGGTTTGTTATGGAAACTGATTATATAGATGATTTAAAAAGACCAGGTGTTGTTTTGGGGATAAAAACTGTGCCCCGTAGAACAAGAAAACTTATGGAAATGGATCTCCTTGATGAGGAGGGAGTTTATAGGATTCATAAGGATAATATTGAAAAATTATATGGTATAGAATTAAGACTGTCGAGATAAAACATATAATAAAAATGTCATTAATAATATAGTAATTAGAGAACTTTGTGGTATTCTATAATCTCTGGAGGTCATTAATTTGATAGTTCCTCTTGACAATTTCTTAATTTGACAGTGTCTATTTTATATACTATAAATCTTTAAATGCCCCAGAACATATTATTCTCCAATTTTCTCTTTAATTCAATAAATCTTTCCAATGCCTCCCTTTCATCTCCTCTCAACCTATCATTATATTGGTGTATTAACATCCTAACCTCATTCTCTGGAATATCAATATACAATATATCATTTTCCTTTACATGCTTTCCAAGGACAACATTTCCCTCAATGGATATGGGAACTTGCATTCCTACCTTGGCCTCCTTAATATTTTCCTGCTCATGGTTTTTTATCTCCTTTACATAACCTATTCTTTTACCATCCTCTCTCATTAAATAACTCTTTACCTTTAAAGTACCATAAACAACCTCCACCCCGCATATTGCAGGTTTGCTACTTCTAAATAGGCAATTTGGAAGTATCTTTATTATGGCAGGCTTTGTAAGTTTGTTAAACTCATCTGATTTAAGGGATTCCTCAACCTCTTTAACCCATTCCTCATAATCCTCAACTATTTTGTAAATAATATTTCCCTCAATTACCTTAACATTGTATTTTTCCATTTCGGCCTTTGCATCGGGAAGTATCTTTGAGTTAAATACAAGTATGACAGAGTATAATGGATTGGAGGTACCATAGGAGTGTGCTTCAATAATATCCTTCTTGGATACATCCCCTACTTCAGCCTTTTTAATTTTAACACCTCTTTTCCTTAATTCATTTGCAAGGGCCTCTAATGAACCCATAGTATCTGCTTTAATAATTATACCCTCCTCATCAATGGGTATGGCAGCCTCCTCTATTTCCTCTATAATCTCTCTTTTGGCCTCCTCTATCTTATCTTTTGGTACTATTCTAAAGGGACTGCCTGCTATAACCTTATCAAAATCTGGGGCTGATATCTTTACCCCTGAGGCAGCAGATACTTTATTCACAGATTTAAACTTATCTCTTGGATCCCTCATTTCATCTAAGGGTTTTGGTTTTAGTAGGGCCTTAATCCTTGAAACTACAACCCCATCAGGATTCCCAAGAACAATATAGTCCCCTCTTTTAGCCACTCCATCATAAATTATTGCATCTATTGTTTTTCCTAATCCTTTCTCCTCTTTAACCTCAAGAACAGTACCCTTTGCAGGCCCCTTCACATCCAACTTTAAATTCTTCTCTAAAAATTTCTGAGCCAATCCCGCAATCATTACAAGGAGATCAGGAATGCCCTCCCCAGTATGTGCCGATACAGGAATTATACATACTGTTTTTGTAATGTCCTTTACCCTCATAAAAAGATCTGCATCAAAACCCATGGTATTTAATGGCTTTATAATATTTTCATACAATTTTATTTCAAACTCAGTTAGGGCATTTGGATGTTGTGAGGTTTCATTGAAATTTAAAACAAATGGCTTATTTTTGGAATCCCATCCAGGAATTAAATCTAATTTATTGGCCGCCACTACAAATGGAGTTTTATTTTGTTTCAATATATTTATGGCCTCTATGGTTTGGGGTTTAAATCCTTCATTAATATCCACAACAAGTATGGCAATATCTGCCAGTGCTCCCCCCCTTTTCCTCAGGGAGGTAAAGGCCTCATGTCCAGGAGTATCTATTACTAAAATACCTGGTATCTTTAAATCAGCCTTTAATATTCCCAATAGGTCCTTGGATACCTTTTTTATAACCTCAGTTGGAATTTCACTGGCTCCAATATGTTGGGTTATTCCCCCAGCCTCCCTTTTGGTTACCTTTGTTTTTCTTATTTTATCCAATAAACTTGTTTTTCCATGATCAACATGACCTAACACACAAACTATGGGACATCTTAAATCCATAATTATCACCGGTTCTTATAGCATATAAAATAATAATTAAATATTAAAATTATAATAATTGCTGTATTATTTTTTATAGCATAATCTATCAATAACATTAAATAACACACCATGACTTAAAATATTCACATATAAAATATAATTTAATTTTAAAAACCCATGTTTCAATTTAAAATATTTTATTATTTATTGCAAAACACCTTGATTTTAAACTTATTATGAATATAGCAATTCTAATGTTTGAAAAATTATAATATGGCAGTCTAATGCTTAAAGAATTCCTTTGCATCTCCAGTGCTTATGAAGGAAGAACGATAGTGATAAGGTATCTCCACTTTTTAAGTACTTGATTTCTCTTGCATCATTAAATATTTACTTTTTCCCCTATATCTTATGATTTAGATTAATTTTATTATTTTTTTATTTATTTTTATTTTTTATTATAGGTGTGAGTTTAATTATGTTCTTGAATATAATAAATATGACTTGTTTCTGTTTTATATTATACGATATTTATATGCCTATAGCAGAATATTGTTAATAATAAAGTATATTATCATCATATTTTATAATGAAATAATGGAAATAAATTATGCATTTAAAAGGGTTTAGTGTGTATATAATATTTATTATTTTTTTATTATTTTTTTGATTACTTTATTTTATCATAGTATCTTATAATTTTAATTAAATTAATAATGTAAATAGTAAAGTATAGTTGGAAATACCAATACACTCATCATATAGGACAAATTCACCTTAGATTTTAAACATAGTATTCCAATAAAGGACGACACTACAAAAACTACAATATAAAATAATAAATAACCTGAGAAATATCCTAAGAATAATACAACCAATATGCAGAAGGATATTATATAATAGGTAATTTTTCTATAATCCAAATAAGGAAGATAATCTAAAAAACATTTAGAAATTATGAATAGTATTCCAAAGGCACTTCCAGAAGCTATTAACAGTGAAAATATAATAGACTTATCCAAATTAATGGATAGATCTTTTATTGCCATAGCAGTTCCACTTCTACCATAGCCAATCAATAGAAGGGAAAGTATGGAGAAAACTTCATTGGATAGTGTAATGGCTCCTTGGGATACTAAAAAGCTCTTTAAATTATTTTCCTTTATGATTTTACTTAAGAAAAAGTTTATCTGGGCTCCTCCAATGGCTGGAAGAAATATCCTAAATAATCCCCCAATGGTTCCAGCAAATGCTGATTTAAAAAGAGAAATATCTAACTCTGGAAATGTAATAATCTGATGACGAATCCTGTCCATCTTTAAATTTTCTAAAAGTAATGGCATTCCAAACATTCCTGTAAATATGGCAGTTAGGATGTTATTAATCTCAGGAGGATTGTAGAGTACCACTATCCCAAAGAGTCCAGACAGTATCGTTATTAGGGTACTCCAAAATATATTTCCTGAAAATAGCAATGAAATAGTTAAAAGAAGTATTAAAACATAGGGTATAAAAGGTTTAAAATGCTCATATGTATTGTTTAAATCCAAACCAATATTAAAAATTAAAAATGTGGCTATCAAGGCCATAATTATACCAATAAATCCACCAAAGGCACAGAGCATTATTCCCTCATATCCTCTCCCCATCTTAGTCAGATTATGAAGAGGCAGAACAGAAACTGCAGTTTCATCCTCTGGCACTCCAATAAATGCTGAAGGAATATAACTTACAAAGTAGTGGGTAATCACCAATCCTAATAAAAAATAAAGATAATTTTGGGGAGAAATATATTCGTACAATAAAACAGTTAGGGGTATTATTGTGTTTGGATGAATCCCTGGAAGCAGTCCAGTAAATGTTCCAACAAGACATCCAATAAACAAAAAAATTAAATTATTGATTATTGAATAGTCCATGCTATCAATTTTTAATATTGGTTCTTATACTCGCCATATTAAGGTTTTACTCTTTTTAGCCTATGGCCACAGTATGGACAAACCATCCATGAAGGATCAACAGATCTTTTACACTTTGGACATGTTGGATGTGTTTCTATCTCTTCTTTTAGTAAATTACTACAATGTGCACAATATATCCAACTTTCAGAAATATAGTTTTTACAATTATCACATCGTTCCACATTTTCAAATACCATATCTGCTATTTTAGATCCACAGTTAGTGCAGTATTTCCAACCTAAATCTATAGCCTGATTACAATTGTTGCACAATGGTAATTCCATATTAAATTTAGTACCTAATGCCTTTTTTACTTTTTCAAGGGATATTAATGCCTCCCTTTTTATCACCTCATCCTGTTCCATATTACATATTTTTTCAATGGACTGTATTATTTCATTCATGCTTCTTTTATCAGTCATCTCTAAATATTGTAATGACTCAGGGCGCAAATCTGCAATATCTGCTATTTTTTTCAAAGTTACTAATTTTGTAGCAGGTACACGGCTCCTAAGGCCAGCTATTATACTCATCTTTTCTTCTTCGTTAATTGGTAGTACTGTTGCCATGTTAATCTCCTCCTCATAACTTTAGATTATATAACAATTTATAATTAATTTTTATAGATCTTCAATTTTCCTAATTTAATTACTTTATTATAGTAATGAAATACATTTGATGTTATATCTTCTTCTGAGATATTTAACAACCCTGCCAATTTAGCACTACTTCTATCTATTTTAAATTTGTAATACTCTTTTAAGCCATTATCTTTGCTGTAGTACGATATTATCTGCACTTCATCAACATTGTCATAGTGATTGTATATGTACCAAACAATATAACAAATTTCGACTTTGGATTTTGGATCTAACTCATCAGTACTTAAATCAACTTCCTCTGGTTTTTTTATTTGATATATGATAGATACATTTTTACCATCTATGGTCTTAAATTCTATTGAATGAACATTGTATCTTGCCAATTTATCCTCTGGAGTTAATACAAGGTATTGAATAACCCATAATAGTGGCACAGCCACCAATATTAATACTATAATAAGTATTAATGTTTCTCTCTTCATAGTTTCACAATGTAACAATCATTTGCCATCTAATTGTATATAAATTATATTTTTTTCTTAATATATTATCATAATTTTATATTATTTATATTATATATGTTTCTATTGAAGAGATATCTTAATATGTATATATATTCTTAAATATACTGAAATTTAAATTTAACATTTAAATCTATTTTAAGGAGGATAATAACCACAAATAGTAAAAAATTAAAAACTATAATACATATCATAGATGTGTCTAGATAAAGAAATATAAATAATATATAAATATTAACATAATTATTATAAAAAAAGATATTTAAAAATATAATTAATTAAAAAAAATAAAGAATATAACGAAATAAAATATAAAGAAAAAAGGATGATAAAATAAAATCATTCTCTTTAAACATTACGTAAATACATTAAAGAGATATAAAGCCTTTAAAAGTATACATGCCCATTTATAAAAAAATAAATTATCTAAATAAATTACCATATAAAAATTCAAAAATAACAATTTAAAATTAAAAAATTTTAATTCTCTAAAGATTTAAATTTATACCCGTAGTCTATTATACCATCCTCACCATCTTCCTTTATTCTTCTAAAGACTGCCTCCACAGGCATTCCAATATAAACTTCATCAATATCACAGTCAAGCTGGGCTGTTATTTTTGGACCCTCCTCCAATTCCACAATAGCAATTACATAGGGGGCTATTTTTTCAAAATCCTTTGGAGGAGCATGTATTACTGAATAAGTATATACTTTTCCCTTTCCATTAAGTTTGTATTCTTCTAACTTCCCCTTTCTTCTACAATAGGGACATACATTTCTCGATGGAAAATACACCCTACCACAGGTTTTACATCTAGTGCCAATAAGGCAATATCTCTCATTTATATGCCTCCAGGTTCTTACTACCATATAACTATCACCAATTAATTTATTAATTTTAATTTTAACATTCTATTAATATTGTATTTTCATTTAGGTCTATTTTAACAATATCTCCTTGGAATTCCTTACTCTCTCCAAATAAATCCACGACAATGATTTTATTATCCTTTTTTTCAACAATCATTACATCCTCCATAACCAACTGGTTATTTACGTAGAGGTTAAGGTTACACATTATATCACCACTAATCCATATTTTTTACTTTCGTTCGTTACTTAAAATATGGACACATACTGTTCCCCCAGTTCCCCCAACATTTGCAGATATTCCATATCCATTTTTAATATTTGCCTGTCTATCCTTACAGTTTTTATCTCCCTTCAATTGCCAGTAGAGTTCTCCAACCTGTCTTATACCTGTTGCCCCAAGGGCATGGCCTGCTGCCTTTAAACCACCACTTGGATTTACAGTAACAAATTCATCATAATCTATTCTTATTTTTTCCTCATCCCCAACAACCTTTCCTGCCTCTCCCTTTTTACAAAATCCTAAATCCTCCAATAATATTAATCCATTAATTGCAAAGCAATCATGAACCTCTGCCACATCTACACTATCAGGGGAAATACCTGCCAATTTATAGGCTTTTTTTGAGGCCCCCCTTGCGGCATTAAGTGTTGTCATACTCTCCCTACTATGAAGGGATATTGTATCTGAAGCCTGGGTAGATGCCCTAATATATATTATGTCATCCTTAGGGGCAAATTCCTGGGCCTTGTCAGCATCACATACAATAAGGGCTGCAGCCCCATCAGAAACTGGAGAGCAATGCATAAGGGTTAAAGGCTCAGCCACAGGAGAGGCATTCATAACCTGCTCCAAGGTAGTTTTAAATCTAAATTGGGCATAGGGATTTTTTGAGCCATTATCATGGGCTATTACACTCCAAGTGGATAATTGCTCAATTGTGAGGCCATACTCGTGCATATATCTTCTTGCCATCATTGCATAGAGGGATGGAAATGTGGCCCCAAAGAAGGACTCCCATTCCTGATCGGCAGCAGTGGCTATTGCAGCAGTGGCATCGGCTACATCAGTCATTTTTTCTACTCCTCCTGCCAATACTACATCATGATGGCCACTTGCGACAGATAGGTAGGCACTTCTAAGGGCCAAACTTCCTGATGCACATGCTGCCTCAACTCTTGTACAGGGTATGGGATTTAGCCCAGCATAATCTGCTATAAGGGAGGATATATGCTCCTGGCCCACAAATAATCCTCCACTCATATTTCCAACATACATGGCATCTAAATCCTCTCCATCTATGTTGGCATCCACTATTGCCTTTACTCCTGCTTCAACAATTATATCCCTAAAGGAGGACTCCCAAAGTTCCCCAAATTTTGTTTGACCATATCCAATTATTGCAACATCTCTCATTAATCTCACCATATTTTGGCACTTTTTAATTTATTATAATTTTTTTTAATTATTTTTCTAATTTTTAATTTATTTTTATTTATTATTTTGATTATATCTTTATTCCCCCTCTATACTTTAGATAGATGGAATAATCAATGTATTTTTTCTTATTAAGTAAATCCATGGTCTTAGGGGCTTTGTTTACTACTTCCTCAATTCTACTGGTTACTGTTATATCAAAGGCATCACTACCAGATCCACTTCCATAGGATACTGCCAAAATTCTATCTCCCTCCTTTCCATTATCAAGAACATTTGAGAGGCCAAGGGGTACTGCCCCTGAATAGGTATTTCCTAAATAGGGGGTTAATAATCCATATTTATATTGCTCCTCATTAAATCCTAAGGATTTTGCTGCTTTTATATAGAATTTACCATTGGGTTGATGAAATACGCAGTAATCATAATCCTTTGCCTCAGTACCCATTTTTTCCATGAGATTCTTTGCTGCATTTATAACATGCCTAAAAAAAGCAGGCTCTCCTGTAAACCTACCTCCATGTTTTGGATAGGGTTTTCCCTCTCTTCTCCAAAAATCAGGAGTATCTGTTGTAAAGGAGTAGGTATCATTAATTTCTGCGATTAATTCCCTTTTGATATTTCCTATTATATAACATGCCCCCCCTGCTGCTGCAGTATATTCAAGGGCATCCCCTGGAGCACCCTGGGCAGTATCAGCACCAATGGCCATTCCATATTTTACCATACCACTTCCAACAAGACCCATACACATCTGAATTCCTGCAGTTCCTGCTTTACATGCAAATTCCAAATCTGCTGCAGTTAAATCTGGTGTGATTCCTAAGGCCTCAGCCACTATGGAGGAAGTAGGTTTCACTGCATAGGGATGGCTTTCACTACCAACATAAAGGGCTCCAATATCCTTGGGATTTATATTGGCCCGCTTTAAAGCATATCTTCCTGCCTCTACGGCAATAGTTGCCGTATCTTCATCAGGAGCAGGTACGCTTTTTTCATTGACGATCAACCCTTTTTTTATGGATTGAGGGTCCTTTCCCCAAACCCTTGCAATTTCCTCAACTTTTATTCTATATTTTGGAATATAACTTCCATAACCTACAATACCTAACTTCATTAAATCACCTTTTTAATAGTAAATAATAATTAAAAAAATAAAAAATAAAAAAAATATTATAAATTATAACAATGTGTGATACAACAATGTAATAATATATCAATATTAACTAATTAAATGAGTTTTTTAACCTATCCAATAATTCATCAACAGAGAGTTTTGTTATTATCAAAGGAATGTTCTCAATTTTTGCCAGTTTCACTGCCAATCTATCAAGACGGGATACTCCTTGAAATACCACCAACCTTGGCTTTATGGAACTCACCCTTATGGCCACCATGGGACTTCTTCCAGTGGAAACATTTGTAAATATCAATGCCCTTTCGGTTGTCCAACCATATAGATTTAAAAAATCTTGCCCATCCATTTCCAAAATTGCTTTTAAACTATCTACAACAGTATGACCAAATATTTGGGCTTTTAATTTTTCATCTATTTCTTGGGCATTCTGGGTTTTTTCAATAGTGTTGTTATTTTGATAATTAATAGGAAGTTCTCCCTCTATTGCATTCAAAAAATCCACAATTTTTATTGGGGATTTGTACTCCTTTATTTGGAGAATGGGCTCCATGGATGAGGGATTTAATATTTTTTGAAGGGCCTTTATAGTGTATCCTCCATTCTTTTTATCTAATTCGATTAGAGAATCAACATATCTTTTTATGGTATTAACTCCAGGGTTCTTTCGCCTACTTGCCTCATAATCACTTATTACTGAGGGAGATAGGTTTAAATATCTGGCTATCTCTATTTGGGAAATATTAAATATTTCTCTCCATTTTTTCAAACCCTTTCCAATTTTTTCAGACAATACTATATCTCCAACAATATGTACCTTTATTTTTTCCATATACTTCAATTACTTATATTATTATATAAAAGTTTCGATTTAAAATAAACTTTATTTAGACGTTTGTCGAAATACTTATTTATTTCTTGAACTCCAATAAAAAATAAAAATAAAATATAAAATTATGGACAAACATTACTCTAACCACTAGAAGTGCAGAGGAAACTCCTTAAGTATGGTATTACTATATCCATATAGCGTAATTAGTATAATAAATGGATAAATCATTAAAAGGGAAATGCTTTAAGTCTTTATATTGGTCTGATGAAGTTAATTTTCCTTTAAATTACTCTGCCGCCTTTCCAGTGCTTAGGAACATTGTGGAGAATAATATGAAATTTTTATTTTTTACATATTTGTCTCTTTTTAGATATTTTAAAATTTTTTAGATTATTTATTTTTTGTTATTTTTTATAATAATTACCATATTTTTTTATTTTTTAATGCAAATAATTGTTAATTATAAATCGATTATCAACTTCCTTAAGTTAATGCAATTTAATAACATTATTATTTATATCTTAATTATATAGAATTATTCCGCTACAAAAATATTTTAACGTTTAATAAATATAAAAAATAGGTGATGCTATGGATTTATTACTCATAGATATTGGTAAAGGAACCCAGGATGTACTTTATATTGACTACGAAAAAAGGGATAACATTGAGAATGCCATAAAACTTATACTTCCATCTCCAACGAGCATAATTGCAGATAAAATAAAGAACATGAGGGAAGATTTAAGAATAGATGGAAGAATAATGGGTGGAGGCCCAGTCAATAGGGCAATATCTGAACACATGAAAAAGGGATATAAGGTAGAAATAACAAAAGTGGCCTCAAGAACCATTAGGGATGATTTAGAGGAGGTATCAAAAAGAGGAATTATCCTAAGGGACAAAATAGAAAACCCCAATATTATATTCCAAGATTTAAATTTTGATTTATTTAAAAATATATTTGATGAGATTGGCAGGGAATTTAAACCAGATTTTGTGGCAGTTGCCTGTCAGGATCATGGATTTATAAAGGGCCAAAGTGATAGAATTACAAGATTTAAATACTTTCAAGAGCAACTTAAAAAAACAAAAAACCCTTATGGATATATATTATCCAATCCTAAAGAATGTACAATTTTTTCAAGATTTAAAAGTATTTTAGATATCTTAAGGGATAATAATTACAATGGCTTTGTAATGGATAGTAAAATAGCCTCCATATGTGGAATACTTGATTATGCCAGTGAGGAGGGAATAGAAGAATTTATTGGGTTGGATATAGGCAATGGTCATACCTTGGGTGTATCTATTAAAAACAGGGAAATAAAGGGAATATTTGAGCATCACACAAGGCTCCTTAATCCTGAAAAATTGAAGTATATTGTTGATAAACTTGCAGAGGGTACTTTAACCAATAGGGAGATATATGAGGATAATGGACATGGAGCCGTGGTAATAGAGAATATAAATCCCCAAGAAATATTAATTGCTGGGCCAAATAGGAGATTATTTAAAAAATATGGAAAATATACCTATCCAGGGGGAGATGTCATGATTACAGGATGTATTGGCCTATTAAGGGCTTTTGAATATAATTTTAATTAAGTATTATTTATTACTTTATCCCTATTATTTTAATAGGACTTAAAAAGAAATATTGTACAAAGTATAATAACAATACATTGATTCCCATCAAGAAGCCCTATAAGAAATAAAATAAAGAAATACCATAATTATTAAAAAATAATAAAATAAAATAGAAACTTATAAAAAGTAAAGCTTCGTCATTATTCATTTTAGTGCTCTTAGGCACGAAAAAAGTTTAAAACTTCTTAAAAGGTATTATGAAAGTTCATAATGGACTAAGATAGAAAAGGATTAAAGTAGTTATATTCTTTTTGTTTTTTATTTTAATTAATCCTATTAGATTATCAATCTCTTCAATGTATTTTTTATAGGACCATAATCCTTGTAATCCATAAAATTAGATATATAGATTTATTAATTATCCGCATAAGTTCTAATATATATACCTTTTTATTGGATTTAAATATAATATTAAATAAATACCTTTTCCCATAATTATGCCATATAATTAAAAATTTAAAATTAGGAGATATCATGAATAATCAACTGAGTAATATATTTATAAAAGATATTATGACAACCAATGTTATATATGTTAATCCAGAGGAGGGAGTAATTAAGGCCTTTGAGGTACTTTTAAAACATAAAATAAGTTGTTTACCTGTAGCTGATAGGGATAAAAAGATTGTTGGAATAGTTACTACCACAGATATAGGACATAATTTAATAGAGGATAAATATACCCTTGATACAAAGGTCAAAGATGTTATGACAAGGGATGTAATTACCATAGGGCCAGATGAGCCCATAATTAATGCCATAAAAAAAATGGATGAGTATGGACCCAAGGGAGAAATTATCAATCAATTACCTGTAGTGGATGATAATAATAGATTGATCGGGATTGTATCCGATGGAGATATAATAAGAGTACTATCTAGGTATTTAAAATAAATAATAGTATATTTATAATCATTTCAACTTATAAGATACGACCCATAGGCGATTTAGTAATATATATCTTTAAATAAATATTTATTACTAAATAGATCTACCCAAATATCTGTTCCTTACCCCCTAACTGTTATCTTACTTTAATATCAGGTAAGGTATTGCTAAATTCACTATCTATAAGACTTATCTGTTCCTTAATGATTCTTCTCATATTAATTGCTGGTTTTAAACAGTAAGTTTCAAAATCTTTTTTATCAATATCCCTTTCCTCACTTACATGGGGGAAAAGTAACTTTAAGTATGCTGTACATATTCTCAATATGGCCTTAGTATCCCTTGTATCTGCATTTTTTGGCATATCCAATATAGAACCAACAATCCCATTAAAATCTGGGATTTTCCTTAAGTTGTGTAACACCTCAGAAAAGTATTCCACATTTAATGCATAACCTCTCAACTTTAAGTCTTCCCTCATCCTAGGTAATTTCCATCCTTCAATAAAGCCATGGAATCTATCTAACAGGGCAGAGTCTTGGAAGAAGTTTGGTAAATTAGCAAAGTACTTTTTATTTACTGGCCTTTTATCCTTTGATAAAGGTATGTTACCTAATAGCATAAATCCAGAAGAAGAAACTCCCCTGTAGTTTCCTATAGAAAAATACCCGGATTCCAAGTAATTTTTTAAGGCACCCCTTAACTCATTTACATCTGTAAATTTTATATTCTCAATCTCATCTAAGGTTACAAAGTCGTAGCGGGTTATTATACCAGGGGTTGATCTGCTCATATCATAGAGTAACTTTGCCCTTGAGACAGTGCCGCCACTCATAACCCAACCATATTTACTTAAATTGTTGAATGTATAGGACTTACCAGTTCCCTTGGGAGCTAACTCTATCATATTCAAGTTGGGTTCAACAAAAACAAGGAGTCGGGCTAAAAACAATAACTTTTGAGAGAGTGATTGAAAGCCCTCTGGGTTGTACTCCATAGAACGTATTAATAGATCTATCCATTCTTCTAAGGTAAATTCCTTTCTTTTCTCTCTGAAGTATTCTATATCTACCTCATAGGGTTTAAAGGGTTTATAATCTACAATCTCTATTACCCCCATTCGTGTTTTTTCGGGAGGGATATAAGCCAGTTTAACAACACCCCATACCTCTCCCCCTTTTAATTCTGGATATTTTCTAGCAATATGGGGCGGTATCCACCCCTCATTAAGTTTAATACCAATATCTGGTATGGAGAACCTTAATATTCCTTGTTTTATATCGGGCTCTATTTCAATCCTTGCAAGAAGTGTAATCTCCTTAAGGTCGTTTATAAGATCCCCCTTTATTTTACTCCCCTTATGTGCAATATATGTATCCAAGAAAAGTTTTAAAGCATCTTTATCTATATTTCCATACTCATCTGTAAATTTTCTAAATATCCAATCTTTAACAAAAGATGGAAGACTGTACCCTGAGAATATTTCATACTCTTTTGGACATTTATGTACGGATTCTTCTGGAAATACCCTTTTTATTTTTTCATCTAATCTGCTCATAGGAGATCCCTCTCTTTAAATCCTCCTGTAATATTTACCTTTATTGGATATTTTTTACTTCCTATATTTAATAATATCTCATACTCTCCAACGTTTAAATCCTTTAGATCCATCTCGTAAATATCCCTTTCTTTATTGTGTGATATCTTTAATAGGCTTCCCTTAAAAAAAGCTTCAGGGGCGTATATGGGCTGTGGATCTATTTTAAATTGAAGTACTGGATTGGTTATTTTAATCTCAGTGGTAATAACTTCAACCTTATAATTGATTTCATCCTTTTTAGTCTCTATTAGGATATAGGGTACTAAAACCTCTTCAGGAGTGGCACCTCCATGAACTTCCCTATATGGAGTATCCTTTAGAGATACATGTTTTAGAGCTACAATGGCACTTTTACCTTGACAATGGCCTTCATCAACCTTCCATAGTATATAATACATGTCATCACTGTAGTTTCCATCTTCAACCCACATGTATCTTCCTTCATGTTTAGAATTTGATATATCAAGTCTCTTAATATTATCAAAATTTTTAGTACATAAAAAACTGAACCCATGATCTGAAACAATGCATACTTTTTCATTAGAAGAGTCCATGATCTTTTCTACAATATTTTTTATAATCTCTATTTCACATATTAGATCATCTGGATGCCTGTAAGGATTTTGTTCATGGATATACTTATCTAAATCTTCTATCTTTTTAACTTCGTATCTATTGCACTTTGTAATACTTGGTAAATTAACCCTTGTGAGTAACTTCTTCTTTATAAATTTACCCTTATCTCTACCGTATCTATATATTAGATGGACTATTAGTGGAAACCATTCAGCACCTAATCCATCTATCCAAAGACACTTGCAATCTTTTTCTACATCTGCCTTAGATATAGAGTAGTACCACTCTAAAAAGGTAGATTTATCTTTATTTTTAGTATTAATAAGTTCTTCCACTTTTGGAGATTTTATATTTTTTACCTTTGAGAGGTTGTACTCTTTAAAGTATTCAATTATCCAACTATCTATTTCATTGTCAGGTTTTATTAAATCCCAATCTAAATAGTATGCCAACCCTAAGTAAACTTCTTTTAGATCTGGAATAATCTTCTGGATATCTTGAGTATTCAAATCCTTTAATTCATGTAAAATATACCTCCTTTCAATAAATGTTATATCACTTAAATAATTAAATTTCTTTTTTATTGGATAATTTTTTATAGTATTGAGTTTTTTAGCAAGTTTTTCCTCTATAAACTCTGCTGAAAATTTGAGATCCCTATGGATATAATTTAAAAATTCCTTTCTTTCAGATAGTATATTATTTAATGTTTTAGAGGGCAGATTAAATGCCCCTAACCATATACTCTCTATTAAATCCTCCTTCCTCAATCCCCTTAATTCTTCAAAACATATATGTAGATAGGAAGATTTAAATTTACTTAGACTTAAAAAAAGATTTTTAATTAGCCATCTTTCATAGTTGTTGTTGGTCTTCAGATAGAGTTCAAGAAAGTCCTTAGGTTTTAACCTGTTTATACTTCTTAGGTTAAAATGCTCTAAAAATATATTCTCTATTGTTAGTCCTTTTTTACTTCTATCTACTTCCTCTATAAGTTTATTCCAGAATTCTACTTCCTCATCCCTATACTCTATTGGCACATTAATTCTAAAGATTTTTTCAAGGAATTCTCTCTCATTTGAAATTTCTTTAGATCGAATAAACTATCTGGAAGAAAATTTTTGTAAAGGTAGAAGAGAGATTTAGATAATAATAGAACACCCTTTACCTCTTCTGTGATTTCTTTCTTCCAAATATTTAGCCAGTCCTTGGCAGTAGGCACTACTATGAAGTCCTTTAGAGAGAGATCCTTATAGTTTAACTTAAAGTTTATTTGATATAGGGTTATTTCTCTTTGGGCAAGGGTGTTTAACTTCCAAACAGGTGCCCATTCTTCCCTCCTATGGAACTTACTCCAGAACTCCCTTTCAAATCTCTCCCATAGTCCTACTAAAGGTATATAAATTCTTATATTTCGCCTTTCAATTTCCGACAGTCCTTTTAAGGTAGGGAATAGATCTTCTTCAAATCTTAGAAATTCTGAAAGGGATACTACAACAGTATTATCGGATATTTCCTTTATACAATTCACTATCTCATCTGATGTTAGCCATCTATCATTATCAGGTAGAAATTCAGTTATTTCTTTATATTCAATGTTGCACTTTTCAGTTAGATATTTAACAATCTCCCGTAATTCTTCAAAAGAATTAATAAAAATAAATCTTACTGGGAATCTACTACTGTTAGAGTACCCTTTAGAATCCCCATCCTCTTTAATCCTACTATATAATTTTTCAAGTGAATTAAAATATTCTGTCTCCATTAGGACCCTCTATGCATTTTCTATATATTTTTCAATTATTTCTTTTACATCTGGATATTTCTTTGTTACTTCAATTAGAATTTCTCTAAGTTTTTCTGGAGAGCACTTTCTAATTTGCTCTTCAATACTTTCTACCTTTTCCTTAGGTGTAGAATAAGAAGGATCTGAAGGTTCCTTAGCAGGTGGTTGATTAATAGTTCCCTCTTTATTTTTGTTATGCCTATCTCTAACCTTCTCCTCCCCGAATCCATCTTCTCTATAAGAAGTCCTCTTTTCCTCCGTGTTTTTTCTATTATTAAGTTTTTTAATATACCAATCTTTAACTTTTTCCCTAACTTTATCCTCTATCCAAGAGGCTACTTCTTCCTGCATGTTTTTTCTAATATAATCTATAACCTCATCTATCTCTTCAGGTGAAATTTCAACCCTTTCAATATTTGCCAACCACTCTTTAAACAACCTCTCTGGATTCTCTCGATTTATTAATACATCAAGGTCGTACTCTACCTCCCCTATGGTACTTAAATACTTCTCTATCTTTTCATAGGTAAGTTCCCTATCACTTAATTGGATAAGTTCAAAAATAGTATCTATGGCCCATTTAGTACTTTCACTTATGCCCTCTGCAAATTTAAACGCCCATATTGGAAACCCCTTTTCCTTTATCCATTTCCTTACTCCCCATCTTGCATCATTTAAACTTTTAACATCCCCAAGGTTAAATAAATTACTTAGGATCTTTGTAAGTTTTTCTTCATCCTCTGTTCCAAAACGAACCTCTAATTTCCCTTTATGCTTTCCCTTTTCCCAATAATCAAATAAAGTTAGTATTTTATCCCTCATTAATTCCCTTTGGATTGATATCCCTGTCCCAGTTTCAAAGAGTTTACCAATGTATTCCCTCATTATGAAACTTATTGCTCCCATATTGACCATGTTGGAGTACAACCCATAGGGTGGTTTAGTAAGGAACCTTAATGTATCTCCTAAGTTAAATACCCCTTTGTTTCTCTCTTTCTCAAGAGTCCTTTTAATTTCTAAGTACATCTTTTTTAAGGGATGATCCTCATGGACATTTTCCTTTATCCTTAAATTTGCATCAACAATATACTCTCCATTGTTATCCTTTAGAATCCCCCGTAGATATCGGTATGGATAGCTCACTGTTCTTTCCTCTATATCTTCCCTACCATTGGCAAATAGGAATATTTCAGCAGCCTTATTAGATTTTTTATGTGCCCAAATATTTTTATTTCCCTGAACTCCCTCTATATTGTCTAAACCGTAGGTAAAGATTTTCATAGATAATTCTTCGTTTATCTTTCTACTAAGGTTATACATCAATTCCTTACCAGTTTCATTCCGTAAAAACCATTGAACGTATCCTGATTTTATCCTATCAATCCAATTATCAATGATCTTTTTTGCATACTCCTCATTTATTTTTCTCTCTTCAGAGTAGTTATGTTTATCTGCAACTGTAGCCCTTGCTTTATACTCTATAAATCTTTCAAATATTTTATCCTCTAAGGTTACTTCAGATACAACAAAGATTATATCTTTAAGATCATCGTCGTAAGATATCTCCTTTAATAACTCTTTTACTTGAGGTATTTCTTGCTCATTTTTTCCAAAGAATAAACATAGATTAATCGTATAGTCTTTATTAAAGGCCTTTTCTATTTTTTTCCTTATGAGATGTTTATTTAAACTGGCATCCATTATTACTAATTCAATATCCCTATTTACAGAAGTACCAAGAACTTTCTCCAATTTTTTTTTCTGTTCACTGTTAAGTATTCTATCAATTGTACTGTATTCACCCCTCAGTCTATTTTTTTCAACTTCAATCTCTTTCAAGGGCAGCCCTGAACTTGTAATTAAATATAGGTTATCAGGCGTTTTATTGATTATCTGTCTATCATCAATATAGGATAGAATACTAATTAAATCCTTAGTATCAATGGCACCTTTGAAGAGGTCCATTATATTACTCTCAGAAGGAACCACAAGTGAGGATTCTCCAACCTCAATATATCTATATAGTATATTTAAAAGAAGAATGCCCTTGAATACAGATAGGTACTCTTCACCCTTTTCCCTTAAGGTATCCCTGTAAAGTTTAAATTTTTCCAGTACTGTATGGACTTTTTCACTCTCCATCCTTTCAAATTCTTCATAAAAAAAATCCCAAAGGTAATCAACTGTTAAAAATATCTCTCCATTCTCCCCAGGGTTTTTCTTTATGAATCCCTTGAAACCATTCTTTTCATCATACAGGAAATTGAAAATACTTCTCTGGGTAGATCCTATGCTCCTGGCAATGAATGTTGCCAAATATGCGGTGTATGGATGGATTGGGAATATGTCCCCTAAGGACCTTTGAACATTCAACCCTTCATTTTTCGCAATTTTCTCTATTAAATACTTTATGGAATCTATATGTATATTTTTAATTTTATCGAGTTTTTCTTTATCTTTTTTTCTAATGGTGGCATTAATTATATGGTAGGTAGTAATAGATTCCATGGAATAATCCAATACCTTAAACCTTCCAAGAATTTTCTCTACATCCTCTCTTAAAATATTTGTATGATAGGGCCTCTTATGAGTAACAATAAATAAATAAACACCCTTATTAATGGAAAGTTCTGCTATGTTCTGTATCTCTATAAGTATGGATGTATCCTTACAACTTTCCAATATTCCAGTGAATTCATCCCAGTAGATTATTATATGATCTGTAATCCCCCTGTTCTTTAATTCATTTCTTACTTCAATCAACCAGTCTGTAATGTTCCCAGTGGAGAAATGCATGCCTTTCTCTGAGAGTATATTCTCTATCTTAGTTAATATTTCAACATTTCCCTGTTTTAATTTATAAATTATATCCTCTTTTGTTCCGTAAATCTCTAACTCTGTTCCCTTGAAAATACTTTCCCAGTTTATTATATCACTTTCTAATTTTGCAATCATTTTATCGAAGTCAGTTTTTGTAACAAGTTCAATCCCCTCCTTTTTTAAGGCGTTTTTTACCCCCTTTTCAATTACCAATGCAAGGGTTCTACTATTGGATATGGAGTAAGTTCCCTTTAAAACAACCGGGAAAACCCTCTTACTTTTACGGAAATTCTTTATTTTGAACTTTATCTGCTCATCCAGGTTTTCAATGAAATCCTCTATTTCATGAAAACTATCAAAAAGGATATGCTTTACCACAGCAGTTGCATGGGTTTTTCCAGTACCGTAAGTTCCCTGAAGCCATATGGATTTTCTATCCTTAGGTTCGTTACTTTCAAGGGAATTGATCGTCTCCAACAGTACTCTCTCGAATTTTTCATTGGTAATAAATTGCTTCCAATAGGATCTAACCTCATTTTCTAAGTCATAAACTGGCTGAAAGTAATCATGTAGTTCTATAATCTCATCATAGTTCATTTTAACCTCCCCTCTGCAATTTTTATTATATCCAATGATGAGAGATCCTCCCTTAAATAGATGTTGTCCAAATCTGCAACTAAATCTACCCTCAACATCTGTTCCTTATCCTCTTGAAGGCCCCTTAAAATTCTTTCCAATTTATCTCTTGATATTCCAAATAACTTATATGGGCCCCCCTCGAATTCTTTACTATACAGTTCTGATACAGTAAAATCCCTTCTCCCCGTATATTCTGCTGCTTTATAAAGGCTATATGCCACTGCCAAAGGATGAATATCATCCGTACCTATTTTTCTAATAAATTTTACTATATTTCCTTTTTTATCTAAAAGACCTATCTTAAGATTATTTCCCAATGAAGATCTATCAAAGGTATTAATCAGAGCATCAATAGAATTACTTAATGTACCTTTACTTAAATTGGGATAGGATAGAGCAATTTTTTCTTTTAATTCCTTTTTAATAAATACTGTTCCCCAATCTACATGATCACAATACCATCTAACAACTGAAGAGTTATAATATAAGTTGTTCCAAATTATACTCCATATAAAGGGATTATTTTTGGGATATATCCTTCTTAGATAATTCCCTAAGGGAGTGCTCTTTTTGGTTTTAGGATCTAACAACTCTGCATCAATAAACCAGTGAAGTACTGCAAATATCTGTTTTGGACCTAAATTATTTTTTTCTAACCACTGATCACCAAAATTTAAGAACGAACTTAACCATTCCTCCCGCAATCCAAAGGTGGAATATCTATCAATGCCTCCAGTCCTTTTATTCATAGAAACACCTCCAACATTTTCATATATTGAATTAGATACTAAGCATCCTCTATTAATGAAATATATGCAATTTCCACAATGAGTACATAAATCATTATCTATCTGTATATGGGACGTGATTTTCAATGCCCCTGTGGGACATTCAGCTTTACATGCACCACAGTGAATACAAAAAGTGCTTTTATACAATACCCTCTTTATTTTATTAAGAACATCAATATTGTCATTAATATTGTAAAACTCCACAATTTCTTTTTTATTATCTTTTGAAAGTATAAATGAATATACTCTATTTCCTGTTTTTAATTCCCCATAAATATTATTAGGTGTTTTTTGATTGCACAGTATATCACCTACAAC
>DQSV01000062.1 GCA_015663075.1 Methanothermococcus okinawensis
TATCCGAATGGGTAATGCTCACACCAGGAGTGGTCTTTGATGATGTGGTGGTATTTGAAGGTAAATTGCCAACTGTAGAGGAAATTAAAAAGGAATTGATGAATTACATAAAATAATGCTATTAAATAAAAATGAATGAAAATATTTTTAATTAATTTTTTTAAAATATTCATTTTTTTAAATCTTTTATTAATATTTTGTTCATATTTTAATTATTTATTTTTTAAAAAATTATTTTTATTATTTTAAAGAATATCATTTAACATAACGTAAACAACCCAGGAGAGATGATAATTTATGAAAATAACAAGGATGCATGGTGCTGGTGGAAAGATTATGCAGGATCTTATTAAAAACACAATATTAAATAATTTAGAACTAACTGCAGTCAGTGGGGGTATAGGATTAAATGAACTAGATGATGGAGCCACAATACCCTTGGGCAATAAAGAGTTGGTATTCACAATAGATGGGCATACTGTAAAACCAATATTTTTTCCTGGGGGAGATATAGGAAAATTGGCAGTTTGCGGCACTATAAATGATATATCAGTTATGGGGGCAGAGCCCCTTGCATTATCCCTATCTATGATATTACCAGAGGGCTTTTTAATAGAGGACTTAGATAAAATAATGAAATCAATAAATAAAACCTGTAAGGAGGCAGGGGTCCCTGTAATTACAGGGGATACTAAGGTATCCAATGTAGATGATATAATAATATCCTCCTCAGGAATAGGTATTGTAGAGGGTAGAAAAGTAATAAGGGATTCAGGAATGAAGGAGGGAGATGCAATCATTGTTTCAGGAAACATTGGAGAACATGGAATGGCCATATTACTATCAAGGGAAGGGTTCGAATTTGAAAGTGATTTAAAATCTGATGTTGCACCACTGAATGGGCTTATAAAAAAGGTTATAAAGGAAGGCATAGAGATCCACGCCATGAAGGATCCCACAAGGGGGGGCCTTGCTGATGCCCTAAACGAAATGGCTGAAAAGAGTAATTTTGGAATAAACATATATGAGGAAAGGATACCAATAAGTGATGAGGTTCAGGCCATATCTGATGCCCTTGGCATAGATCCATTAACTGTGGCCAATGAGGGAAAAGTTGTAATGGCTGTTAAAAAGGAGGATGCTGAGAAAGTTCTTAAAATATTACACTCTCATCCTCTTGGAAAGAATGCCCAAATAATTGGAGAGGTTGTATCTGACCATAAAAAGGTAATTATGGAAACCCTTGTGGGAAGGAGGATTGTGGATGTTCCTATGGGAGACCCCATACCAAGGGTTTGTTAATTTCATCTTTAATAAGTAGTCTAATTTTCTCAATTTGAACATTATAGTAAAACTCATAACATTTTTTACTTTTTAAGTATTTGCTTTTCTTTTATGTCTTTAAATATATGCTTTTTCCCCTATATCTTATGATTTAGAGTAATTTATTATTTTTTAAATTAATTTATTTTTTTATGTTTATTGTAGGTTTAAGAATTATGTTCTTGATTATACTTCAATTTGTATGTAAAATTAAATGGCGAATTATTTATTTATGTCTATTAATTAAATTTATAAAATATTATTTATAGCGTTTTTATATTCTCTTCTCCCCTATGTACCAAATAGATCACCAATAATCCCCCCACTATATCCAAAATTGAACCCACAGGTAGAACCTGGGCAGGATGGCTTATACCGCAAAGATAGTAAATAGGCACCCAATACTTTAAAGATATTATATGAGCCATAAGCATTAGAATAGCTCCTAAGAGCATGGTTGTAGGCAGTAGCCATCTGTGATCCGAGGTCTTTATTATAGGTCTTGCCATATAGGGGGCGGCTATTCCCACAAATGCCATTAGTCCAAAGTAGGGAACTATAACTCCAACAACAAAGGAGGTTAGTAGTAGTATCAACACCCTAACCTTTTTTACATTCAATCCAAAACTCTTGGCATAGGATTCCCCAAATAGAAGGGCATTTAAAGGTTTTATTAAAAATACACTACCCAATATAAAGATTATTGTAATTGAGGCAAGGGGTAGAAGGTTATTTAAATTGGCTCTTGTTAGACTTCCAACTACAAACATGAAGTACTCCTGAATGGATAAATCCTGACCATTTGCTACCAAGTAGGCACTTATCCCTCTAAATAGATAACTGGAAAGGAGGGCAACAATTAAAACACCATTTACCTCCCTGACCCTAATAGCTATTATTATAAGTAGTATTAAAGAGAGTATCCCTCCACACCAACCTGCCAATATCTTCTCATCTACGTTGAAAATGGAAAAGAGTTCTGCAATACTACTTATAAATATTACTAAGGTAACTGCAAATAGAACACCGCTGGATATTCCTGTAGTATAGGGAGAGGCCAATAAATTTCTAAAGAGAGTCTGTAGCATTAGGCCACATGCCGATAGGGTTATTCCCACAACAATGGCCCCAAAGATTGGAGGAAAACGTACTTTTTTTAACAGCATATATTTAAACTTCTCCCCCTCACTTAGAGAAGGTATATTGAATAGATCTCCTCCAGTGATTCTATGGTATATATTATTTACTATAACCTTACCTTGATATACAATAAAGTTTGTTGTATCTTCCAATGTGATAGAACGGGCATTTCCTCCATAGTACATACCCAATATAACAAGTATCACTAAGGAGATAAATAAAGTACCTGTCACAAGGTATCTATAGTATCCATGGTATCTATTTTTAGAGATATTCTTCATTATATCCCCATACGTCTCACTTTTAAATATATAATTATGGCTATGGGAGCCCCTATTATTGAGAGTGGAGACAGTAGTGGAAGATTATTGGAGGAAGTAGGTATTAAAACCCCAGGCCTTGTTAGTATATCTGCAAATAATACAAATATGGAACCAAGGATTGCAGTGGTGGGTATTACATAGAGATGCTTTGAAGTTCCCACTATCATTCTACTTATTATTGGACATACCATTCCCACAAAGGCAATAGGCCCTGTAAAGGCTACTACTGTTGCAGTTAGCGTACAGGAGAGAATTATTAACCATCTTCTTAAATTCTTTATATCCACTCCAACACTCTGGGCATATTTCTCCCCGAAGAAGTTGGCATCTAGTTTTTTTGAAAGGAATATATAGGATATAATAACCAGTGGGATAATTATAATGGCCATGATGTTAATTTGGTCCCAGGTTATGTTATTAACAGAACCCATTCCCCACATCAAATACTCAGAGAGTTGAGAGTTGTCCTCTCCAATAAAATCTGCGGTATATATCACTATGGTAGTAAATCCAGAGGCTATGGCACCTATCATAATGCCACTAATTAACAGGGTTGCAGTCTCCTTTACAACCTTTGCAATAGCAATGACCCCAAGCATAGTGATTAGGGAACCTATATAGGCGGCCAAAATAAACCCATACACTGAGTGGGGGATACCTAAATTAAAGAGTAGGGATGTAAATATATATAATACAACCCCCAAGGAGGCCCCACTTGCCACACCCATTAAGTAGGGATCTGCCAAGGGATTTCTAAAGAATCCCTGCATGAGTATTCCTGAAATTGCAATACCCATTCCAACAACAATCGCCCCAACTGTCCTTGGCAATCTTAATTTTCCTATAATTTTATCAAGAATTGGATTTCCAGAGGTTCCTTCCATTAGATATTTTTCCAACTGTTTATTATTTATGGATATAGTGCCCTCTTCAATACTTAGATAAGATAAAATAGACAGTATCGCAAGGGATATCAAAAGTACGGTTAAAAATCTTTTATATCCCAAAATTCCACCCGTTTAATATTTAAATAATGATTATTTAATAAATTAAATAAAATATTCATTAAAAAACATACTTTTTCTCTGTAGCATTTATTAAAATTGGATAAGTTAAAAATATATTTAACCTTACTTCCCATCAAAAGTAATATATAATAGATAACATATATAAAAATTATGAATCTATAGAAAAAAATAATACATTAAGAA
>DQSV01000081.1 GCA_015663075.1 Methanothermococcus okinawensis
AATAGTATAATAAATAATAAATAAATTAAAAAAATAAAAAAGGAATAACTATGATAATCTCCATAATCGGTGGAACTGATGGATTAGGTAAATGGTTTGCAAGATTTTTAAGAAATAAGGGTTTTGATGTAGTAGTTACTGGAAGGGATGTGATTAAGGGCAAAATTGTTGAAAAGGAGTTGGATGTAAAATTTATAAATGACAACATAGAGGCCACAAAAATTGGAGATATTGTAATTGTTGCAGTGCCTATAAATATTACAGAAAGAGTCATTAAGGAAGTGGCCCCTCATGTTAGGGAAAATTGTGTATTGATGGATATTACCTCCATAAAGGAGATACCCTCAAAGGCTATGGAAAAGTATGCAAAGAACAACGTATGTGTAGTACCAACTCATCCCATGTTTGGTCCTTCCACACCCTCCTTAAAGAGACAGGTTGTAATATTAACCCCTCCTAAGAAACACTACCAATCAAATCCATGGTTTAATAAAATAAAGGACTTTCTTGAAAGGGAGGAGGCAAGGGTTGTAATAATGCCCCCTAAAGAACATGATAAAATAATGGGAGTTATTCAGGGGTTAACTCATTATGCCTATATCTCCCTTGGAACCACATTGAAAGAGTTAAATGTGGATATAAGAGAGTCAAGAAAGTATGCTTCGCCAATATATGAACTTATGATAAACATTATAGCCAGAATTATTGGACAGAACCCCTATCTTTATGGAGATATTCAGATGCACAATCCACAAATAAGTCATATCCATGAAACATTTATAAGGGAATGTATTAAAATAAAGAATATTGTTGATAAAAAAGATAGGGAAGGATTTGCCAATATAATGAAGGAAGCAGCTAAACATTTTGGAAGTGAAACTCTACGGGGTATGAAGTACTCCAATAAGGCTGTTGGAGCGATTATTAAAGAAATTGAAAAATTAGAGAGGTCAATAGGTAAAGAGGTTGGATTAAAACATATTGATTCCAACAACATTCATTATGGTATTTTAAAGGATATTGTAGATGATTATATAATATTGGATAAAAATGGCAAGGAGATAAAAATAAATATTGCAAATATAACCCTAATGGAGGAGAAGGAATTTAACCAATGGAAAAGGGATAATTTAAAGAAATTCTTTTATGATGTTTCCATACTATTTAAAAAAGAGGTAAATCCATATATTATTTTAAAATTATTAAAGGCAATCTATGATGTCGAAATTTTAGATGTATACGAAGGAGATAACGTAAAAGAAGGATTTAAAAGTATTACTTTCAGAATATATTCCTATAATAGAGAGGATTTAAATAATTTAAAGAATTCCTTTTTAGAGGTAATTAAAAACATAGGTGGAATTGAGAGATACAATTATTGTACGCAATATTAGTATGGGACATTTGTAGGACATATAGTAAAAAATGAAATAACAAAAAATAAATAAAATTAATAATGAAAATAAAAATATATTTCAATTCTCTGAAAGGATTCTATCAGTTCCTCTTATTGAGAGTGTTTGAATGTGGGTTGCTATGACAGTTTTTTAACTTCTATAAGTATTTTATTTCTTTCAAAGATTTTAATCTCTATACAATATCTCTTGCTTTTAACATAATAATGCCTTCATATAATTGTTATTTATAACCTTTATCTTATGTGGGGCACACCCTTATACGTTAACTATATATAATATAATTTAAAATAAATTTTTTATTATTAAAAATGATTTTAACAATTAAAATAATATTTTGCATGAATTATAAATTTTAGGATAATATTTCTTTTTATATAATTATAAGAATATATCTATGTATTATGTTATCCATAGGGGTGAATTCATGAATAATATTGGTAATAATAACAATAATAGTAGCAGCAATAATAACCATGATAGTAATATTATCCTTGAGGCAAGGGATATTTACTACAGATATCCAGATGGAACCATGGCTCTAAATGGAGTAAATTTTAAGGTTAAAAGGGGAGAGATAGTAGCACTCTTAGGTCCCAATGGTGCTGGAAAATCCACTTTATTTTTGCACTTCAATGGAATTTTAAAACCTTATAAGGGAGAAATTTTAATCAAGGGAAAATCTATAAAATACGACAGTAAATCTCTTTTAGAGGTTAGAAAAACTGTAGGGATAGTATTCCAGGATTCTGATGACCAATTATTTGCTCCAACAGTAATGGAGGATGTGGCCTTTGGTCCCTTAAATTTGGGATATAGTGAGGAGGAAACCAAAAAAATAGTTGAAGAATCTTTAAAATCTGTGGGAATGGAAGGTTATGAAAATAAACCACCTCATCATCTAAGTGGAGGCCAGAAAAAAAGGGTGGCCATAGCGGGAATTCTAGCAATGAAACCTGAAATAATGGTACTTGACGAACCCACGGCAGGTTTGGATCCCCTTGGGGCTTCCAATATTATGGAATTGCTCTATGACTTAAATAGAATGGGAATAACTATAATAATATCTACCCATGATGTGGATTTGGTGCCCATATATGCAGATAGAGTTTATGTTATGGATAAAGGGAGAATTTTGATGGAAGGTATTCCAAAGGAGGTATTCCGCAATGTGGAGTTAATTAGGGGGGCAAATTTAAGACTTCCAAGGGTGGCCCATTTAATTGAAATTTTAAATAAAGAGGATAACATATCTATTGATATGGGTTATACTATAGGGGAGGTAAGGGCCAGTATGCTAGAGTACCTTAAAAGGAAATGTTGAAATAAAAAAATAGTTAACTGTTTTGGAGTTTTTAGGAGAAGTTTAAGGTGTTGTGCATTGACTATAATAATCCTATTTAAATAACATAATTAAATATAATTAAAATACAATTAAAATTAATCCCTTTTACATTGGGATAGAGCCTCTATAAAATTATCAATATGATCCTTATTAATATGGGGCATTACTATGATTCTCAGGGCATCCACGCATCTACAGATTGAAACATACCATCCCATATCCCGGAGCATTAAAGATGTTCTTAAAGGATTCTCATCCTTTATGGTTACTATGTTGAGTACTGGAGTTATAACTTCCTCAAAACCATATTCTCTCATTCTCTTAATTAAATAGTAGGAGTTCTCCATACATTTGGATACTATCTTCCTATATCCTTCAGATCCCAAGAGTTTCATTAATGCCCAGGTGGTTGCCACCCCAATACCTGTTCTTGTTCCAATTAATGTGGCCTGATAGGTGTCTGTTAAATAGGGTGCCTCCACATCTAAATACTTTTTAAAGGAATAATCTTTAAATAATATACCCCCTGCAGGGATTGGGGCAAGACCCATTTTATGGGGATCTATTGTAATGGAAAAAACATTATCCAATGAAAAATCAAATTCATAGTTATAGTTTTCCAATCTGTACTTTTCCTCCAAAAATGGAATAACAAATCCCCCAAATGCAGCATCCACATGGATATAGATGTTATACTCTTTGGCTATTTTGGATAGTTCCAAAACATTGTCAATAGTACCAAGTTCAGTGCAGCCTGCAATGGCAACTATGCCATCTATTCCATGTTTTTCCCTTTTATCCTCAATATAGTCTTTAAGGTACTTAACATCCATAATATAGTTTTTATCCAATGGGGGCGATATATAGTTTAAATCCATCATATCCCTTGCCTTTTCGAAGGAAAAGTGTGCAGTTTTGGGTAATATTATATTTACCTTTTTATCTTTATCTTTACCTTTTTTCCCTCGTGAGATTTTTTTTATAACCCTCATGGCTGTTATGTTGGCTTCAGTGCCCCCTGATATTATATAACCAAAGGGATTTCTGTTATTCAATATATTTCCCATCATCTTAATTACTTTCCCTTCCAATTCCTTTGTTCCTGGAAATAAACCAGGGTCCCCTAAGTTACTTTCAAGAAACATCTCAACTATTTTCTTTGATATGGGATGGGGTTTGGAGCACATGGATCCCAATATTTTTCCATCTTCATATTTCAAATCTCTCTCCCTATATTTTTTCAATTCCCTTAAAATTTCCTTTTCCTTGATATCCATGTTCTTTCCTTATTCTTTTAATATATTTTGAAGAATAAAATAAAAAAGGATAAAAATAAATAATTTTTTATATTTTAATTATAATTAATTACATACTTCTTAAAATTCATAATTTATATTATAACAAAAAAATAAAGAGGAAAGTATAATTTTTTCATCTCTTATTTATTACCTATTGCCAAATTACTTTTAATTATTATTAATATTTTTAATTATCATTTTCATCATTACTAAAAATTTCTTCAAATATTATCATTATATTTAATATTTTTTCATCATCAAAGGGTTTTCCCTGTATTTGTAATCCCACAGGTATTCCATTTATATCTCCACAACCTACAACTCCTGCACACATTCCACATATATTTGTTGGTACCGTTAGGACATCGTAGGCATACATCTCCATAGGGGTAAGTTCCTCCCCTATATTATGGGGAATCTTAGGTACTGTAGGAGATACTATGGCATCCACATCCTTGAAAAGTTTTAACATCTCCATTTTCATCATTCTCCTTGCCTGTAGTGCTTTTTTGTAATATTTCCCACTGAACTCCTTTCCACTTATGTGCTCTCCTATCAATATTCTTCTCAGAACCTCCTCTCCACATACATCCTCTATAGGATAGCCGTATCTCCTTCCATCATATCTCCTAGTTGCTGAAAAAAACTCCACGTAGTTTATTAGGTAGTAGGTAGGCAGTGCTAAATCAGTGTATTTATAGTTCAATTCCACTATTTCCCAACCTAAATCCCTAAAAACTTCAATACCTTTCTCAATTCTATCCCTTATCTTTTCATCACTAACTTCCATAAATTCCTTTACAATCCCTATTTTATAATTCTTCATTTCCTCTTCTTTTTTTATCTCAAATTTTGGAGTATCCACTGTTGTACTATCTGAAATATCCTTTCCCTTAATTATATTGGTTAGTAATAGGGCATCCTTGGCATTTTTTGTTAATGGGCCTATCTGATCAAAACTCATGGCAAGATCACATAACCCCTGTCTACTTACTACTCCATAGGATGGTTTAAATCCAACCACTCCACAGTGGGAGGCTGGGTTTCTTATACTTCCCCCAGTATCACTTCCCAAGGCCATATCGCATAGATTGGCAGATATGGCGGCAGCACTCCCTGAACTGCTACCTCCCGGTATTTTACCTTCGGCCCTTGGATTCTTTGTGGCTCCATAATAGGAGGTCTCTCCACTACTTCCACAGGCAAACTCATCCATATTAGTCATTCCAATTATTAAACCCCCTTGAGACTTTATCTTTTTAATTACTGTGGCATCATAGGGGCTTATATAGTTCTCAAGTGTCTTTGAGGCACAGGATATTGTATAACCTTTAACATTTATGTTGGATTTTACCCCTATAATCTTACCATATAGGGGCTTTTTCTTTAATTTTTCGTTTTTTTCTAAATCTTCCCCTTCCTTAAGTACTCTATCTTTATCTATCTCTATGTATGCATTTATACTGGATTTTTCAATTTTTTCGAGGTATTCCTGAACTCTTTCCACAATACTTTCCATTATCTTCACCATAAAAAAATAATTTTAAAGGTTTTCCTAAATACCTAACAACCTATAACCCTAAATTAAAATAAAAATAAATATTATAAAGAAAATAAAATGCTATTAATGAGGGATACTATAATCTTCTACCTTGGACTATAGCCAAGCATATAATTTCCTAAACTTATAATTTAAACATGAATAATATAATAAAATGACAAAATATGATAAAGAGAATTTTACTGTAAATATACCTATACCTCTCTTAAACTAAGCTTTATATTGTAGGTCCTATAAGAAATCCACCCTTTCCTTAGTGCTTAGGGACATAATGAGAATAATTATGAAATTTCTACTTTTTATTGGGTATTTGGACTAATTATTTACTATTTATTTTATTTTTTTAATAATTATTATTTTATTTAATCATTATTAAGTATTAATCTTCATAATTCTCAGAATACTCCTTATCATATTTATTCTTATTTGCAACACTTGTAATATAGGCATTTAGCCCTCCTGCAAGTGCAAC
>DQSV01000097.1 GCA_015663075.1 Methanothermococcus okinawensis
AAAAAAATAATTAAAATTAAAAAAAATAAAAAAATAAAAATAAAGATAAATAAATTAAAAAAAAGAGATAAAAATAAATAAAATAAAATTATATAACTTGAAATAAATGTTCTACTTAATTTTTTATTTTAAAGATTTCTTGGAGTTTTTATTAGTTGATATTTTATTCCATTTTAACTATCTTTTTTATTTTTATCGTTTTATAAGTTTATGGAAATTGGATTTTTAGTATAATATGTAGTTTTATTAGGAGATTGAAATATTATATTAAAATTAGGATACTATAACATTTATTAATTTAATATTTATACTTTTTTCCTATTTTTTAATCCATTTAACACTTACATTTTAAATAATCGAAAATTTAGGGAAATAATGAAAACCTGGCAATTTATAGAAGAGGTTATAAAATACATTGACACATCCAATTTAAATAGGGAATCCTTAAAATCTTCAAATAGAAACAAGTTATTCTATGCCAGTGAGCAGGGGGATAAAAAAATAAAGATAGTCTTACCCTTCATTTTTAGAAGGGGGGATTTAATTAATTTAAATAAATATGGACTTGAAGGAAGTACCTCCAAGATTATTGAGTATATAAAGGAAAAAATGAGAAGAGGAAAATTCCCCCAATTATCAGGGAATCTTGGAAGGAGGTATAGGGAACTTTACGAACCCCTTACCGTGGTAAATTGTGATATGAACATTGGAAGTAATCTATGGAGGGCAGATAAATATAATTACATAGAGGAAGACCAAATACATCTACTTCTTAGGATGGTGTTTGAAGAGAAAAATCCCAAAGAAATAGGAAGGAAAATAGATGAACTATCTCAAGAATTAGAGGAATTCATAGAAAAAATTCCATACAATTCCTTAGAAAGAGAGAATATAAACATAATAAACCAGAAGGATTTAAGAAATAAATTAGATGATTTAGGCCTAATATCCTTTATAGGAGATAACTCAATACCTGCAAGGAGTTATACTCCAATTAGAAGACATTTTAGAATTGCTGGGCCTAAGGAGGGGGCCAATATACCCTTTATAACTCCAAAGGAGTTAAACCCCATAGAGGTGGAATTATACGATGGAACTATAATCACTGGCTTAGGCATTCAAAAAAAAGAGGTATTTATTATAACTGGAAGAAATGCCCAGGGAAAAACTACCTTACTTGAGGGAATAGAGAGTGGGCAGGATGATCATCTCATAGGGGATGGAAGGGAGTATATCATCACTACAAGGAACCTATCCAAGGCTACAACAGGTACTATGGAGATGCATGGTTGTGATATTAGTTTATTCTTTGAAAAATTGCCAAAAGGATTAAATGGTACTCCAAAGAATGTTATTGGAAGGGCCTCGGGCTCTATGACTATGGCCTATATGATACAAAGAGCCATGGCAAGGGGCGTGAATTTAATACTTATAGATGAGGATAATTCTGCAGTAAATTTACTTGTAAGTGGTTTGCTGTCCAATTGGTTTGAGGGGGTAAAACCCCTTTCAGAGATCATATTAAAGGAAAGGGAAAGGTTATGTTGTGGATTCATCATAACCACAAGTAGTTTAGATTTACTAACTGCCGCAGGGGATAGGGCAATATACTTAGAGGACCATAGAGTTAAGTATTTGGATTTAAAATATTTTAAAAGGGAACTCAGTAAGTACTATTTAAGGTTAAGTAAGGAATTAGGAGATTGATTAATAAATTAAGGAACTAATACTTAAAACTATAATGGTGATAATATGGTGGAATTACTATCTCCTGCAGGAGATTTAACCTGTTTAAAGACGGCAATTGACTATGGAGCAGATGGGGTATATTGTGGATTAAAGGAATTCAATATGAGAATAACTGCTAAGAACTTCAGTAGAGAGGAATTAAAAGAGGGAGTAAAGATTGCAAAGGACAACAATAGAAGAATCTATCTCTGTTTAAACACAGTAATGTATGAAAATGATCTAAGGAAGTTAAAGGATGTTTTAGAATTTGCAGTTGAATCAGAGGTGGATGCCATTATAGTTAGTGATTTGGGGGTAATGTCCTTAGCCAAAGATTATGGCCTTAGAATACATGCAAGTGTTCAAAGTAATATTACCAACTCCCTAAGTGCCAAATTTTATAGAAAGTTTGCAAAGAGGATTATACTATCCAGAGAATTAACACTAAATCAAATAAAGGATATTAAAAAGAAATTAAAAGGGGAAAGTATAGACTTGGAATTGGAAGGTTTTGTTCATGGGGCACTCTGTGTGGCAATAAGTGGAAGGTGCTTTTTAAGTTCTTATCTATTTAATAGAAATGCAAACTGTGGAGATTGCCTACAACCCTGTAGGAGAAGATGGAAATTGATAAATGAGCACCATGACGGAACCCATGAGTTAATCTGTGAGGGAAAGTTTCTCCTATCTCCTAAGGATCTATGTATGATAGAACACATACCAGAACTTATGAAGGTGTTGGATAGTTTTAAAATTGAGGGTAGGGGTAAGAATGCTGACTATGTTATGAGAACTGTTAAGACATATAGGGAAGCCATAGACTCTGTACTGGATGGAACCTATCATGAAAAAATACCTTACTTTAAAAAGGAACTTCTTAAATCCTACAATAGGGAGTATGATACAGGGTTTTATTTTAGGGATAAGGAGAATAAACAGGATTTTCAATATGATATTGAGGGAAACGCATCTCCATATAAAAAGGTAGAGATCGGAGTTGTAGTGAATTTCTACAAGAAGATAGGGGTGGCAGAGATTAAACTTTCAAGGGATTTGAGAGTTGGAGATACTATACTAATAATGGGAAGGAAAACAGGCTGTATAGAGGAGAGAGTTGAATATATGGAGATAGACCATAGGCCTGTAAAGGTTGGTAGAAAGGGGGAAAGTGTTGGAGTTAAGATTAATGGAGTAGTTAGGGAAAATAATAGGGTTTTTCTTTTAGTTAAAAATGATGAAAATAATTCAATTAAAAAAATATAAAATAAAAATATAAAATAAAAAATAAATAAAAGATTTAAAAATATTCAAAATATTTAAGAAAGAAAATAGTGTTTATGAGGCAAGGTTTTTTAGGATTTCAATACTTTTTATAGATTCTACCTTTCTATTGGTTCTTTTTCTTAGATTCATATAATAGTAAAAATAATAAAATATTCTAAAGAGAGGGGTAATTTGGAATTAAGATTAAATTCAGGAAATATATTAAATAAAAAGGTCCATGAAGTTGGAATTATTGCATTAGGTTCCTTTTTAGAGAACCATGGTACAGTGCTGCCAATAGATACTGATGCCAAAATTGCCTCCTATATCTCTCTAAAGATTTCCATACTAACAGGTGCCAAATTCTTAGGTGTGGTACTTCCATCAACAGAGTATCCCTATGTGAGGCATGGAATACACAATAAACCTGAAGATGTTGTGGATTATTTAAAATTCATGCTATCTTGGAGTAAAAAATTAGGCATTAGCAAAATATTGATAATAAATTGCCATGGAGGTAATGTGCCTATATCCGAATACATAAGTGATTTAGAGAATGAGTATGGCTTAAAAATAATTTTAAAAAATATAACCTACATACATGCTGGAACTGAGGAATTATCCCTTGGAAGTGTCATAGGCATTACAAAGGAAGAAAAATTAAAATATCATGATTTTAAAAAATACCCTGAAATAGGTATGGTGGGGTTAAAGGAGGCTAGGGAGAAAAATAAATTAATTGACAGGGATGCCAAAATTGTGGAGAAGTATGGAGTTAAAATAGATAAAAAACTTGGAGAGGAAATATTAAAAAGAGCCATTGATGAATGTATGGAGTGCATTAATTCTTTAATTAATTTATAATTTAGAGTAATAATTTAAAAAATTTAAAAAATTTTTATTTTTTTAAATAATATTCTAATAATATACTCCGTTTAATTATTCCATACCTTCACATATACAAAACTCACATAAGGAATATTCATTTTTTTGTTTATTTTTAACAGGGCAGAGGTATTTATCATTTTTTTTAACTATGGATTTTCCCCCTGGAAATCTTGTTCCAACGGAATGTAATGGCTTTTTTGCAATATATACCAAATATGGAACTACAATCTTGGATAATTCAATAAAGGAGTCCTCTCCATGTATACCACACCTAAATTTTTCTATTCTATTGAATAACTTCTCTAAATTAATATCTTCAATTTCAAAATTCTCAATATTATATTCTTCTTTTTTTCTTATCTCATTCAATATATTTACAAAGTGCATTATTTGGTTTTTGAGATAGGTTTCCCTGTAGTCCTTTGGTAGATACTGCATGTCCTTCTCCAAAAAGGCCCTTACATTCATTAAATCATATATGCTAAATTCCTTAGCCATATTTTTTAATAATCTAAATAACTCCCTACTTTCCATAATTTCACAAAATCCTACAGCATTTTTTCAATTGCAAAACTAATCAATGCCACCATTAATCCAGCCAATGCCATTTTAATCCCTGCCATTATTAAATTTTCCTTAGACATTTTACCTATAAATATACCAAGGGTAAATAATATAACCATAGTAATAATAATTGCAGAATATATTGCTAAATCCTTAGGTAAGAATAAAAAGGGAGTTATTGGAATGATTGATCCAAAAGTGGTGGATATCCCATCCCATATACCACTTACAGTAGTTTTATTAAGGGCATCCCTATATAGTGTAGAGGATTTTAAGGAACCCTCTTTCCTTAAAAGAACCTTTTCCTGAGAGGCTCTCGTATTTTCTAAGATAGCCCTTTCAGCAGTTAATGCCCCTAATATATTGGATATACCATTGGCTACACCACCACCTATACCTGCTGCAATGATTATGGAAACCTCTCCTCCACTGGCACCTATTATAACCCCAAGGGAGGATAAGGAGCCATCAATAAGGCCCCTTATCACATATCTAATATCAAAATTTTCTATTTTAAAATAAGATAAAATTTCCTTTAAATTCACCAATTATCCCCTTTAACAATTTTAATTTTTTATAAATTCCATTATTTTTAAGGACATTTCATAATTAATAAAGTAATCATCAATTATGTTTTTCAAGGAACCTATTGAGTTAGTTTCAATATACAAATCCAATAATTTTAAATCATAATCATAGGATGTTTTTATTATAAGCCCATCCTCTACATCATCCACCTTTAGACTTTTATATATGGCTTCCTTTCCAGGTAATGTCATTCTATATTTTATTTTTCCCATATTATCCCATTTTACATTTATTCCTACCTTAGCCTGATGAAATAATATTTATTTTAAAGTATTCACGACTCTTCCAGTGTTAGATATAAAGAAATAACGATAGGATTTCTACTTTTTATGCTTTTATTCTTTAATATTTTAAAACCGTATATT
>DQSV01000016.1 GCA_015663075.1 Methanothermococcus okinawensis
CAGCTCCCCTATTTGGAGCCTCCACCAATAAATAACCCTTTAAATCTTCAGTGGCGAGTATCGAGTATATCTCAATCCTCTCCTTTTCAGCCTTTGAGGCCAAAAACTCTGCAACATTTTTTTCCTGACCGGTTGTAGTCCTAATGGCATATATCATCTAATCACCAAAAATAGTGTTAAATACAATAAATTTATAATTGTAAGCCTATTAAAATGACATAATATAAATTATAGTAAAAATAAAAATATTTCCTATAATTAATTATATTAAAAATAGAATATAGATTTTATACTATGGTTTAAAATAATTTAAAATGAGATATTTTGGAAATATGCCTTAAAATATAGGCATGTTGAAAAATCAAAAATAATATTACATAAAAATATTAAACGAATGTTATTCCATGTTGTATTTATCTTATGTTGTAATATATATAGTTTACTAATAATTATATTATAGTGATTTATTTAAGAACTTCTTTTAATTGGATTTAAGGTTTTATAAGTCCCTTTAGGTATGTAATGGGCACATGTATTATATAGCCCAATAACCCTAAGAAGCATATACCAAGGCCTGTAACCTTAGACATATTTAAAAACTCCTCTTTTGTGGGTCTTCTCAATATCATTAGTACCCTTCTACACTGATTTAAAAAGGCCTTTACACTTTCAAGTCTATCTATTTTTTTATCCCTTTTATCATTGTCATTTTTCTTAGGTTCAGCCATAATATCCCCTTAGATACTTGGTAGTATATCAATAACTACTGGTCTTTTGCCTTTTGGTGTGGAAAATGGAGTAATTTCAGAGGACTTTGTCCCTGTTATTATTAGTAACACTTTAACGGTATTTTCACTATCTTCATTTATTGTGGTACCCCATATTATAATTGCATTTTCATCCAATTTTTCTGTGACTGTTGAAACTATTTCCCTTGTTTCCCCCACACTCATATCCTTTGGACCTGTAATGTGTATCAATGCACCCTTAGCTCCCTCTACATCTACACATAATAGGGGGCTATTTAATGCCATATCAATGGCTTCCCTTGCCCTGTTTTCTGAATCACTTTCTCCAATACCTATCATTGCTACGCCACCATTGCTCATTACGGCCCTTACGTCTGCAAAGTCAAGGTGAATGTCTCCAACATTTTGAACTAAGTCTATCATTCCCTTCACAGAATTTATAAGTATTTCATCTGCAACTTTAAATGCTGTTCTAAGGGGGATATTAGGGACTATCTCCAATAATTTATCATTGGGAATTATTACTATGGTATCAGCCACTTCCTTTAATTTATTAAGTCCAGATATTGCATTATTCATTCTTATTTTTCCCTCCATGGAGAATGGTAGAGTAACCACTGCAACAGTTAAAGCACCTAATTTTCGGGATATTTCCGCTATAATTGGAGCAGAACCTGTTCCAGTTCCTCCACCTAATCCACAGGTTATAAACACCATGTCAGAATCTTGTATGGCCTTTTTAATGTCTTCAGCGTTCTCTTTTGCAGATTCCTCTCCCTTTATTGGATCACCACCGGCACCTAACCCTCTTGTAAGATTTTTACCTATTAAGACTTTCTTATCGGCCTTGGTCTTTATAAGTTGTTGGGCGTCAGTATTTACCGCTACGGTTTTTACCTCCTTTATATCCTCCTTTGCAAGTCTATTTAGTGCATTATTTCCAGCACCACCACATCCTACTACTGCAATTTTAATTTTGGATTCTTTTATTATATCCAAAAGTTCCTTATCTACTTCAGATAACTCTTGTAAGTCTTCCGATAAATTATCCTCCTCAAGAGCAATATTCTTTAAAAATTTCAAAGTATTACCTCCACTGTTTTTAATGAATAAAAATATACTTATAATTATGGGGGGGGAATTTATCAAAAAGGTAATATTTAATATATACTTTTATATATTTTAATTGCTACAATTATTTAATAATTAGGATAATTATAAATATAAATTTTATATATTTCATGTTTGCAAAAACCGACTTTATTTAAATTTTTTAATATTATATATTTTTATGGGTTTATATACTTTTATATACTTTCATATACTTTCATATACTTTCATATGGTATTTGATATAATTTTATATATTTTATATAGCCAATCTTTTTTATGTCATTTCTCATGAAATATACTTCAATTTATATATAATCTATATGTTCAAAATTAAAAATTAAATATAAATTTATTTTTGATTACATATTTAATTATCATATTTATATTCTATTATCTGTTTATATATTGCCAATTTATTTTATATATTGATCTAATGGTGGAATTATGATATCAAATAAAGTGAGAGAAGAGGCCAAAAAAAAGATTGTCAATGTTGCAAATGAGATGTATGATCTTATTTTAAAGGGAAGGCGGCCAAAACTTAAATTTCCAATTAGAAGTTTAAATAATGCCAAATTTGATAGGGAAAAGGGAACATTTGTGTTAATTGGTAAGGAGAAAGAGCGAACCCTAACTGTTAATCAAGCTAAAATATTTGCACAAACCATAAAAATGATGGAATTTTCAAAGGAATTATTGGATACAGATGATTTCTCAACACTAAGGGAGGCCTATTATGTCTCAAAAAACTGGGGGGAAGCAAGATTTGATGATCAACAGCCATCCAATAGTGTTATAGAGGACCTTGAGGCTGCACTTGGGTTTTTAAGGGAAGAACTTGGATTTATCCCTGAAGAGGATGGTTCTTCGGTAATAGGTCCTTTAAAAATAGTGGATAAAACCTCAGAAGGAGAGGAGTTAAAGATAGATTGTGAAAAATTAGGAAGTGGGGCTTACAATATTCCCAATGATATTACCAAATTAGAATTTGAGACTGATGCAGATTTTATATTGGCAATAGAAACGGCAGGTATGTTTGCCAGATTGAATGCCGAAAAATTTTGGAAAAAATATAACTGTATTTTGGCATCCTTAAAGGGAGTTCCTGCAAGGGCCACAAGAAGATTTATAAAGAGATTAAATGAGGAGCATAATCTCCCTGTATTGGTATTTACAGACGGGGATCCCTATGGGTATCTAAATATATACAGGACCTTAAAGGTAGGTAGTGGTAAGGCTGTTCATTTAGCGGATAAACTGGCCATTCCAGAGGCCAGATTGATTGGAGTTACGCCTCAGGATATCATTGATTATGATTTGCCTACTCATCCCTTAAAGGAGCAAGATATAAAGAGATTAAAGGATGGTTTAAAAAATGATGATTTTATAAGAAGTTTCCCCGAATGGCAAAGGGCATTAAATCAAATGGTTGAAATGAAGAAAAGGGCTGAGCAGCAGTCTTTGGCAAAGTATGGTTTAAAGTATGTTGTTGAGGAATACCTTCCAGCAAAAATAGAGGATTCAAAGGGATGGTTGCCATAAAATATATAAAAACTTTATTTAATACTTTAAAAAAACTCTTAAGATATTGTAATAAAAAATAATTAAAATAAAATAATTATAAAAATTATAGTCAAACATATTTCTTAAATCCATATTTATGAAAATAAATTAGTAAAAGGATAATTAAATAAAAATAAATGATTTGAGATTTTAGTACCTAAAAAGAGGTAAATTCATAAAAAAAAATTCCATTATTAATCTACCATAATCTGAGCACTAAGGGATAGGACATCTCTTACAGGACTGGCATTATGAACCTTAAAACTAAGGTAAGGTAAAGATTATCTATAATAATTCTTCTGTTAAAATCTGTCCTTTTACAATATTTTGTAGTTTATAGTTATGAACATATGTACTAACTGTGTAATAAATTAAAAAATTAATATAAAATTTATTTAAATCTTCATTTACATTCATTAATATTTATAAATCTTATTTAATTTTATTTAATATTTAAAAATGCAATTATCTCAAATATCCAATTAAAAGGTGAATCTATGGAGGAAGTAAAGGGAAACATAAACTTCAGGAAGTTAGATTTAGAAATAAAGAAATTTTGGGATGAAAATGACATATATAAAAAGGTAAAAAAATTAAGGGAGCATAATCCAGAGTACTATTTTGTGGATGGACCTCCCTACTGTTCAGGGGCAATACATTTGGGAACTGCATGGAATAAAATAATAAAGGATACTGTCCTAAGATTTAAAAGATTACAGGATTACAATGTATTGGATAAACCTGGATGGGATATGCATGGCCTTCCCATAGAGGTAAAGGTAGAGGAAGAATATAACATAGATTCAAAGAAGGATATTGAAACAAAAATTGGAACTGAGAGATTCATAGAAAAATGTAAGGAATTTGCATTAAAAAACAAAAAAGTAATGGAAAGCCAATTTAAAAATTTGGGAGTATGGTTAGATTGGGAAAATGCATATATGCCCATAGAAAATGAGTATATTGAAATGGGATGGTGGACTTTAAAAAAGGCTTATGAAAAGGACCTTTTATTAAAGGACCTAAGGGTTGGATACTGGTGTCCCAGGTGTGAAACCTCCCTTGCAGAGCATGAGGTAAGGGGAGAATATAAAGAGGTAATGGATCCATCAATCTATGTTAAATTTAAATTAAAGGACGATAAAGAAAATACCTATCTTATAATTTGGACAACTACTCCCTGGACCTTAATGGCAAATATGTTAGTTTCTGTTCATCCAAACTTTAATTATGCCTATGTTAAAGTAATTTTGGATAATGAAGATAGAGAAACTGAGGAGTACTGGATAATTGGGGAGTCCTTAGTTGAAGAAGTAATAAAGAGAGCAAAAAAGAACCATAAAATAAAGTATCATAAAATAGTAAAAATTGTTAAGGGAGAGGAATTAGAGGGATTAAAATACATTCATCCTCTATTGGAAGAAAATAAAAAACAGTTGGAATTTTCAAAAATGGAAAATCTCCATAAAGTGGTATTAGGGGAGCATGTTACCTTGGATGGAGGTTCTGGTTTAGTGCATACTGCAACAGGTTTTGGAGAGGAGGACTTTGAAGTGGGTAAAAGATATGGGGTACCAATATACTCTCCAATAGATGATAATGGAAGGTATATTGAAGGAGAGTGGAAGGGAATTTTTGTAAAGGATGCTGATGACTTTATAATAGAAAGATTAAAGGAAAAGAACCTACTCCTACATAGTGGAAAAATAAAACACACCTACCCTCACTGTTGGAGATGTAAAACCCCCCTTCTATTTAGGGCCACAGAGCAGTGGTTTTTAAAAATATCCAAGATAAAGGAGGACATAATAAATCATGCAAAGGGAGTCTATTGGGTACCAAGTTGGGTAGAAACAAGATACGTAAATGGAGTTAAATTTGTGGGAGATTGGAATATAAGTAGGCAGAGGTACTGGGGCATACCCATTCCAATATGGACCTGTGAAAGATGTGATTCCTATGAGGTAATAGGTAGTGTTGAGGAGTTAAAGGAGAGAATGATAAATGATATAGATTTAGAGGACCTCCATAAACCTACAGTAGATAGGGTTCTTTTAAAATGCCCCTGTGGAGGTATTATGAGAAGAGTACCTGATGTTCTCGATGTGTGGTATGATTCAGGACTGGCTCCCTATGCTTCCATATACAGTAAAGAACTTAAAAAGGCAGATTTTATAGTGGAGGGGCATGATCAGGTTACAAAGTGGTTTTATTCCCAGCATGCATTGAGTGCAATTGTTTTTGAGGATGTACCTTATAAAAAATGTATGATGCATGGCTTTGCCCTTGATGAGAAGGGAAGTAAAATGAGTAAAAGTTTAGGAAATGTGGTAAATCCTGATGATGTTGTGGAGGAGTATGGGGCAGATATATTGAGGTACTATCTATTGAGTGCAAATAAGGCCTGGGAGGATATAAAGTTTTCCTATAATGAGTTAAATGATGTTAGAAGTCTATTTAATACCCTCTGGAACTCCTATGCCTTTGCCATTAATTATATGGTACTTGACAACTTTGTGCCCAATGAGGAATATATGGAGTACCTTAAGGATGAGGATAAGTGGATAATCAGTAGAGTAAATACCTTAACAAAGGAAATAATTGAGGAATTAGAGATACCTCATCTCCATTCCTACACCTGGAAATTAAAGGATTTTATATTAAATGACTTAAGTAGATGGTATATTAAACTTATTAGAAGTAGAACCTGGAGAGAAAAGGATGACCCTGAAAAACTCTCGGCCTATCAAACTCTTTACTATGTACTTATGAAGTTAATACTGGTACTCTCCCCTGTATCCCCCCATATAAGTGAAAAGATATATCAAAACATAAAAACTGAGGATATGCCGGATAGTATATTTATGAACAAATTAACTGTAGATGAGAAATATATTGATAGTACCTTAGAGGAGAACATTGGGCTAATAAGGGAAATAGTGGATGCTATATTAAGGGGAAGGGATAGGGTAAAATATACCCTTAGATATCCAATATCCAAGATAACCTTACCAAAAACCATGGAGGAAATAGTAAATAAATATGGCTACATAATAAAGGAACAAGGGAATGTTAAGGAAATAGAAGTTGCAGAGTTTAAGGGAAATATATCTATAAAACCGAATTATAGGGAATTAGGAAGGGTATTCAAAAGTGAGGTTCCAAAGGTAGTAAAGGCCATTAACTCCGTAGATCCAAAGGTCTTCTTGGATGAATTAGAAAGAGAGGGCTCCCTTAAAATACAAAACTATGAAATAAAACCAGAGTATGTGCAATTTAAAATGGAAATTCCTGATAATATAATAGGAGTGGAATTTTCCAAAGGTAGTGTATATATGGATATTAAATTAACTGAGGACATTATTAAAGAAGGCCTTATGAGGGAGGTTATTAGAAGAATACAATCCATGAGAAAGGATATGGATTTAGATATTGAGGAAAAAATTAATATTAAGATGGAAGGAATATCCTTTGATAAGGATATGCTGAAGAGCATAGAAAAGGAGGTAAGGGGTAAGTTTGTTGAGGAAATAACTTCAGATTATACTCAAGATTGGGAAATAAAAACTCCTGATAAAAAAACATACAATGTAAAAATATCCATAGTAGAAGTTAAAAAGGTAAAAAGCAAATAAAAAAATAAAAATAAAAAAATTATAAAAAATTAAAAATAATTTAAAAATAACAAAATTAATCAATATATATTTTATAAAATTTTTATTCTATTTTTACAATACATAAAAAAATTATAATATACATAAAGAACCAGATTACAAACATAATGCCTATTCGGTGAAATTGTGGATCTCTATATCTCATTTTTTATAATAATAGCTTCCATATTTTTAGTACCCCTTATTTTAAAAAGATTCAATATACCAGGGATTACGGCCATAATGTTGGCAGGTATGGTTATTGGACCCTATGGCCTTGGAATTGTTAATATGGATGAATCCCTTAAAACCATTTCAGTCTTTGGAGCAATATTTTTAATGTTTTTAGGGGGGATGGAGGTAGATAATGAAACTCTTTTAAAGGGATTTAAAAAGTCTCTATTTATATCCCTATTTTCTGCAGTGGTGTGTGGTATTGGGGGGTACTATATTGGAAACTTTTTAGGTCTTAGTCATATGGGCTCCCTACTTTATGGTGCCCTCTTTGCATCAAATTCTGTGGGGATAGTCTATGCACTATTGAATGAATTGGATATGACAAAATCAAAATTTGGAACAGTACTTCTAGGGGCTGTTGTAATATCTGAGTTAATTGGGTTAATACTGTTGGCAATATTCTCAAAGGTTAATTTAAGTCAGGGTTTTGGAGGGTCTATTTTATTTATTATGGAGGTAATATTGTATATTGTGGGGTTGTTATTAATAGTTCCATTTATAGCCAAGGCAATGTTTAAAAGATGTGAAAAACTACATTTTAGAAAAATACACTTTATATTATTAATAATATTAATTTCCATATTGATTGGGGAATATGTTGGGCTTCACCCAATGATAGGAGCATTTATTACGGGAGTAGCAGTATCAGAGGCTCTAACAAAAGAGGAGCATGATAATTTACTAAATGATAATTTAAATGCAATAGGCTATGGTTTCTTTATACCTATCTTCTTCCTAACATTGGGCATGAATACAGATGTTAGAATGTTAATAAATTTAAGTAACTTAGAGGTATTAATAGTCACATTGGGGAGTTTAATGATATTAAAAACAATATCTGGGTATATATCCTTTAAATTAGTGGGATATGATAAATTAAAAAGTCTATATGGAGGGCTACTAACAATACCTCAAGTTTCTGCTCCCCTTGTTGTGGTCTCAATTGGAAGGGATTTGGGTATATTGCCCTATAAGTTTTCTGTAACTGTGATTGTTTTGATACTTATAACCTCCATTGTGGCCCCAATACTTATTAGGCATGTCATAAACAAATATGATAGTGTAAATAGGGCATAAATTGATTATACGGTATTTAGATGTTGGATAATGAATTCCCCATTATTTGAATCCCTTATAAGTTTTATAGATCCATTTAATTTATAATTTAAATCTTTTTTATGGGCATTATCCACCAATAGATTGGATAGAGAAGGAGCAATATCCAAACCAACTATGGATGTTGTTATTCTTGGATTTACTTCAAGAACATATATATTTTTTTCATTATCCAACATAATATCCACGCCAACATATCCATTTAGACCCTCTATTCTTTTTAGTGCCTTTATAGATTCCTCTATTATTTTATCTTTAAGGGGATGATTTATATTTATCTCTCCCCCTAAGTATTTACCCTCTTTATAGCATTGTCTATTTAGGGATAGGGGATATATTCTATCTTCCTGAACTATAAAACTTGTGGAATAGGAATTTCCCTCAATATATTCTTGGATTATATATTTTTCATTAAATACTAATTGGTTAGAGCCACCGCAACCATCAATTTCCTTTATTATGTATTTTTTTAAAGGTAATGTTTTAGGAACCTTAACAGTATCCTTAATTTTTTGGTAGGTATTATATTTATTACCTGCCACCTTAATACCATAACTATGAGAGCCTAAATTTAAAATATTTTCCTTTTCTATTAATCTTGTTAAATTATAAAGTATTCCATCATTTTCAGGTGCTATTATAAGAACTCCATCAATGTTTCCATTTTCAATGTCAATTATTTCTTTTAATGCCATTATAGGATCATTTTCTGGAAAGTATATGTTTAAATTTTTATGAGATTTATAAATATTTTTATATTTTTTATTTAAAAGAGTTGTAATGGAGAATCCACTCTTTAAAAAATCCCTTAGTAATCTCTCAAACATTAATTTTCCTTCCTGTAGTATATAGGGCTCTACTTCCTCATTACTTCCCATGGCATACTCAAATAAAAGTATGTTCATAAAATACACCATTAATTTTTAGATCAATAGATAATATTTTACATTATTCAATAGTATTAAAAAATATGTATTATTTAAATTATGAATTATATGCCACAAAAATAAAAATTTTAATAAAATTAAAAATAAAAAAATATAAAATTAATATTAATTTATTTTTAAATGGCATACAGAGGATAAAATATAACAATAAGCGGTAAAATACCAACAAAGAAAATACTTTAAGACCCTTACTTTAACCTTTGGCATATATATAACCTATCAAAGGATTGCCTGTTTTCTCAGTACTTAGAATCATTAAGAATGATAATAAAGGGATTTTTAATTTTTATTTATAAGTTTCTTTTTAAGTGTTTTAGTATAATCTGAGGTTCTTTATTTTTATTATTATTTTTATTATTTTATTTTTATTATTTTATTTTTATTATTATTTTTTATATTTATTTTTATAATGTAAGGTATGAATGGTTTTTTAAGGCCATAATATATTTTTATATTATATTTTACTTTTAATATCTCTCTTATTTTTAACATTTTTTAACAAATATAATAAAATACCCATCAAATAATAGGTAAATTATATATGTGTTAATATTTATCTAAAGAGGTGCTAACTTGAAGGAAAAAGAGGATAAAGTAGTAGTAACTGTAACAGAATTAAAAAAAATGATAAGGAACAATGAAACAGATAAAATAGATGAAATAGATATTGTGACAACTGCAACATGTGGAATAATGTCTGGAACCATGGCAATATTCCATATTCCAATTACAGAGCCAGGGGTTTTCAAGAGAGGGGAAAAAATATATTTAAATGGTATAGAGGGGCATATTGGTCCCTGTCCAAATGAATATCTTGGTACCATAGATGCTGTGTTTTATGGTACCACATACATTGGAGAATATGGAGGAGGTTTTTTATTTAAGGATTTGGTGGCAGGCAAGGAGGTGGAGGTTACATTAAAATGCAATGGAAAAGAATATCATAGGACCATATCTCTTGAGGACATACCAAGTGCAAGAATGATAGGAACAAGAATGGCATTTAAAAACTATGTTGCAATTACCAATCTAACAGATGAGCCCATAGATACAATATTCCATAGAAAAATGTTAAAAAAGGGCCAGGCATCATTTTCAGGTTGTGGAGAGATTAATCCCCTTCAAAATATGTGCCATAATGAAAGGGAGTTGATAGGAAAGAGGGTTTTATTAAATGGAGCCGAGGGCGTAATCTTAGGTTATGGGACAAGATATTCTCAGGAAAAGCCCAATATAATGGTATCTGCTAATATGCATAATATGAAGGCTTATTATTTAGGGGGTTTTATTACCTCAGGAGGAGTGGAGGTATTCAATACCATAGCAATACCTGTTGAGGTTACTAGGGAAAACAAGGAATATTTAAAAACACTTGATGAGGATATTCCCCTACCCTTGACCAATATTGTTGGGAGAACTGTAATTGATACGGGAAATTATTCCGAAGTATGGAAGGATGCAGATTTAAGGCCAAAAATTAACATATATAGATGTAGAAATTGTGATGCATGTGCTGTTGAGAGATTGTGTCCTACAAAGGCTATAATAAGAGTTCCCCATCTGGGAAATAGGCCCCTTCCAAATGAGGATTGCTTTGGTTGTGGAGTATGTGTGGATGCCTGCCCTTATGGAATATATTCCATGAATAGAAATAGTATACTAAATATACCCATAACCTGTAGACAATCTGATAGAGAAAGAGCCATAAAGCTATCCCAAGAGCTTAAAAAAAGAATAGAAAAGGGAGATTTTATGTTATAGGATATTTATTATAGTCAAGAACTAATTTTAAACCTACAATCTACAACATAAAAATAAATAAGAATAGATAATTTAAAAAAATTAAAAATTAAAAAAATATACAATAGTAAAATAGAAAACAATCTAAATCTTAGGATACATAGGAGAAAATAAAGATTAAAAAATATAAGAGAGAGTAAATACTTAAAAATTAGAAATTTCATATTACTATCTTCCTACACTCCCAAGCACTGGAAATGCATAGGAAACCCTTAAGTATTGAGTTATTACATATACAATAATATGTTCAAAATATTATTTACTTGATTATATAAGTCTTTTAAAATCTTTAGATTATTATTTTTTTAGATTATTTTAATTATTTACAATATGTTTACAATATTTTTCAATTTAACAAGCACTGGCGTAGGATTATGAAATGCCCTAGCAGTAAAGGTTATCACCCCTTCCTCCTCTAAATTCCTCACAAATTCTTGATTAATATATTTACCAAATACCAAGGCAAGGGTTTTTGCACCATATACTGCTTTATAGGTTATAATATAATTAACAGCAGGGTCATTATGGGCAAATCCAATTATCCCATCAACATCAAATTTATTTTTTAATCCTTCATCTATATTTTGGAATCCTACTCCTTTAATGTAATGTTTTTCTGGATCAGATGCCTCAATTAATTTTAATGCAGCAGGATTTGCAGAAATTATTATCTCATGCCCTTTATTTTTTAGCATATTTAATAAGTAAATAAAAGAGGGAATTAAAAGGGGAGGCTCAGGACATCCTAAGATAATCAGTATTCTCAAAATACCACCTTACCAGAATTTTAATTTTGAAAGTATATTTTTAACACTGCCACTATCACTACCACTCTTTCTATCTTTTTTATCCTTTCCTTTATTCATTTTTTCTTTATGGGATTGCATATATTCCTTTAATGGCACCCTTAGAACATAGGTCCCATAACAGGGTTTTGTATAGGGAAATATGATGTAATCATCATGATAGGCCACAGGTATAGGTGGTTTTCCTATTAGCATAACTCCCTCTATAACTTCCTCCCCTGCATTTAGGTTCCTTATGTTTTTATAGTTGTTTTTAATATATTGGGCACATTCTTTAAATGATCCTTTGTGTAAAATATCATAGTTGTAATTATCTATGCATGACATAATATCATTAATATTATTGATTTAATTTTTTATATTAGAATTATAGTTATATTGTATTTACTTCGGTTTATATTTTGATTATCATATATTAAATCTCTAATAAAGGATAATGTAGAATAATCCAATGGACTTTGGTTTTTTAGGTATATGGAAATATTGGTTTCACTTGAATAGTTCATACCCACATATATAATTGGATAATCTACATTTGTTCCATTATATCCTGAATTTACTAGGGAAACTGCAGTTTTAGCCCCAATTTCTATTCTATCTAAGGTTCTATCCTCTTCATTTAATGTATTTTCTAAAAAATAATATATTGATACAACCGACATCACTAGGATTACCATCATTAATATTGAAAATTCAAGGGATAATTGACCCCTATTTGATATTAATGATTTCATATTTTTACACCCTTTAATAATATATATTTATACTTCATAACTCTTTCTCTTGCCGTATATTATGGTTGTTATATTCTATTGTAGTATATAGTATAAATAATTTCATTGGGCTAAAATACTCTTTCTATATATATTTATTTACTTTATTTTTATTAATTATATAATTTCAAATTCTTTAAGATAAATAAATTTCTATTCCTTTTCTATAAAAAATAAAACAAATCATTTTTTATTTATTTAAATAATTTTATTAATTTTTATTTATATCACCCTAATTTTTTATTTTTAGACGCATTATGACATAGAAACATAAAAGTGGTTAATTATGACAAAAATATATATTGAAGGCTACGGTTGCACACTTAACAATGCAGATACCAATATAATAAAAAATTCCATAAAATCATTCAAAGATTTTCAAGTAGTCAATAATTTGGAGGATGCAGATATTGTAGTTATAAACACCTGTGTAGTTAGGTTGGAAACTGAACATAAAATGATATCCAGGATAAATTACTTTAAATCACTGAATAAGAAAGTTGTAGTTGCAGGTTGTATGCCAAAAGCACTGAGGGAAAAGGTTATAGATAAGGCCCATATACTTATAATGCCTAAGGAAGCCCACTTAGCGGGAGATATAATTTACAAATACAAAAATAAATTGGATAATGCCATTACTCCCTATAGCATATGTTTAAATGACAAATTAAAATATTTAAAACCTGAAAACTCTTTAATTATGCCCCTACCAATTTCTGAGGGATGCATAGGAAAATGTACCTTTTGCATAGTAAAGGTTGCCCGTGGTAATTTAATATCCTATGATAGGGATTTACTTGTTAAAAAGGTAAATGAATACCTCAATAATGGAGTAAAACATATACTAATAACTGCCCAGGACACTGCATGCTATGGATTTGATAAGGGTTATACTCTTCCAGATTTGCTAAATGATATAAATTATTCTACCCTAGGGAAGCAATTTACCATGAGAATAGGTATGATGCATGCCAAGAACCTTCCCAAAATAATAGATGACCTTTTGGAATGCTATAAACAAAAAAATATTGCAAAATTTTTACATTTACCCCTGCAAAGTGGAGATGATAAAATATTAAGGGACATGAATAGGGAATATACCACTGATGAGTTTATGAGTATAGTAAAAGAGTTTAAAAGAAAAATAAAGGATTTAAACTTCAATACTGACATAATTGTGGGGTTTCCCACTGAAAAAGAGGAAAACTTTGAAAATACACTGGAAATATTAAAAAAAATAAAACCAGATTATATTCATGGAGCAAAATACACCCAAAGAAAGCATACTGTGGCCTCAAAATTAAAACAGATTGATACAAAAATAAGGAAAAAAAGATCTGAAATACTGGATAAATTAAGGAGAGAACTTAGTTATTATAACAATAAAAAGTACATTGGTAAATCCTTAAGAGTATTGATAACTGAAAGGGGAAAGGGCATTGCCCATAACTGCAAAATTGTTAAATTCAATTGGGATGATGATCTAAATGTTGGAGACTTTGTAGATGTAAAAATAACAAATGCCAAAACCTTTGGACTATTTGGGAAGGTGTTAACAGTTGATATATAATATTATCGGCAGTTTTCACTTAAAAGGTGTCCAGATAATAATATAAATAAAAATATAAAAATATAAAAAAATAAAAAAATAAAATAAAAATAAGAAAAAGAATAATTTATATTAAAATTATCTCCTTAAATATTCTATATAAAGGCATTAAAGAGATAGAAACCCTTATGAACATATATTTATTTATAGACATACATTATGAATAAATTATCCTACAGTATTTAGGAGCATTAAAACTTATTATCATATATACTTGTAAGTTAATATTTGTATCTGGCTATAAATATTAAGGGACATTATGCTATGGGATGATTTAGATAAAATAAAGGAATATGATTTCTTTAAAGAGATAAATAATAATACAAATATAAAATTAATTAAATATCTTCTAAAATACATATTTCAAGGGGATAACTCCTACTATGAATTATTAAACACTGTCTTCAAAGGAGAGGATAGGTATTTAATGGATATCCTTATTAATTACTTAACTCTTATTATAATTGCCAACACAAAGTATCATAATCTATATATTAAAAAGTACGCCGAAAAGAATCTAAAAAGTATAGTGGATATCCTACCCAATGAAGTTTCAATATGGGAATTTATAAACATAGGGGCATTATCCCGAAATAATGATTTACACCTTGAAAGAATGGATTTAAATAATGGTTTAGTTAATATATACCCTGTAAAAAAAATCTATGGAATGGAACTCATAAGAATTAGACTTAAAGAAATGGTAGAAAAAATAAAATCACATAATAATGAACAATTATTGAAAAATGATAATGTAAAGGAAATTTTAAACTTTATTAAAACAATTGTTAAATTTGAGGATGTTGGAGGCATAAAATCCATAGGATTTAAGGGAGAAATTCCAAAGGAATGGCATCCTCCATGTATTAGGGGAATACTTGAGGATATATTGAGTGGAGGCTCTCCCTCCCATTATGCCAGGAGAAGTTTTGTAGCATATTGGTTTTGTGCAAAGTTTAATCCCAACCTTAGGCCCATTGAAAATGGAGAGTTAATAAATGTTAGTGCATTGGAGATTGCAAAGGAGGAAGAAATAGAGGACTTTTTAGATGAGGTTGTTAAAATATTCAACACAGTTGGGGATTTTAATGTCGATAGAACCAAATACTATGTTAGCCATAATATTGGCTACAGAGTGGCAAATCATATTACCCATTGTGAATACTGCAAAAATTGGAAAGAGGACGGAGGAAAGGGACTTGCCTATTATTGCAACCCAGATGATATATGCAAAATGAGAAAGGATGGCAAACCAATTATAATACATCCCTTGGATTATTTATGTTACAATATAAATAAAAATACAAATAATCAGACACCTAATAATATCTCTTATAATAAAAGTAAATATTAATAAAGAATTATAAATGCCAATAAAAATATTATTTACTTGATTATATAAGAGTCTTTTAAAATCTTTAGATTATTATTTTTTTAGATTATTTTAATTTATCTTTTATTTTAAGACCTTTTATTTTTATTTTATTTTTTTATATATAGATTAGGTTTAATTATGTTCTTGACTGTATTTTCTGTAAGTTCATAATCAGTATATATTACTTAGTATATGTTATTTTTGATGGGAAGTTGTAAATATTGTATTTTAATTATTATTTTTATTAGTTTTTTTAAGTATAATTAATATAACATTTAATTAAATTATGCCACATATATGATAATAAAGATATTGGATAAAAATATAAATATTAAATAAAAAAATAAAGATATTGGATAAATATAAATTTATTTTCA
>DQSV01000061.1 GCA_015663075.1 Methanothermococcus okinawensis
ACCTTCCCTATATCTGTGGATCCCCATAATACAAAGGGTAATATAAATATACCATGTTTTATTATCCTACTAAGAAAAACAGCAGTAATGTATTTTTCAAAGGGCATCTCAAAGGCACCACATACCCAACACATTATCTCAAAGGGTAAAGGAGTAAAACTTATAATAATAAATCCTATTATACCATGCTTTTTAAAGAATCTTTCACCTTTTCTATAATCCTCCTCTTTAAATAGTTTTAACGCAAGTTTTTCCCCATATGTTGTAGAGATATAGTATGTAATAATAGACCCTAATATAGAACCAATAACCCCTGCAAAAAGTACATATCTCCAATCAAGCCCCATAGATATTCCAACAATCATAAATATTTCCGTTGGAAATGGTTGGAATATTGGTTCTGTGAATCCAATAATAAAAATACCAAGTATTCCATATTTTTTAACTAACTCTATGAATATAGTTTTAAATAATTCCAAATCCATTGTAGTGCCCTATTAATTTTATGGTTATTACTTACAGGGTGCATTTTACTAAATAAGTGGCAAAATATTATGTAAATTTAGATAATAATACAGTTATTGATTTATTTTATTTTTATTAATTATTTTTTATTCCTATTTAATTTCATACTATTTTTACTATTTATTTTTTTATCTATATTTTTGATTTTAATAAAAATTTAAAACTATTGCTCCATTTTCCTCTTGTCCCTGGGCATGCATATGATCTCCCTTAATTCTATATTGAAGAAACTATTCAAATTTGCAGGCTTTATTACAACTGCTGTATCTGCTCCCCTACTTCTACCCCCAATTGCAATAACTTCATTCTTTGTTTTGATTAGGCCAGCATCTGCGGCCATTAATACAATTTCATAACAAACCTTCAACCCATGTCCAAATGTTCTAAGGGTATGGGCAATTATTTCTACAGGATAAGCCCCTCCAAATTTATTGGATATGGCTCTTTCAACTCCACTTAGGGCATGGGGCCCCATAAATACCTTGGCACCTTTATTCCTTAATAATTCCATGGTTTCCTGACTCATTGTTATTATGTCCTCCCCATGAAATCCTTGATGATAGGATACCACTATAACATTTAAATTAAGGTTCTTTTCTTGGATTAACTCCAAAAGTTTTTTTGCAGTATCTCCATAGGATGAGGCCACTACAATATCCCTTATATTTAACTCTTGGGCTCTTTCAACAGATAACTTTAATGTTTCTTCAGTATTCTGAACTCCTGCTCTTTCAAAATATACAATGGACTTTTTTATTGCCATATTACACCTCTTTTATGTATTATTCTTTAATTAATATTATCAAAAAATATTTAAAAAATTCTAAATAATAAAATAAAAATAAACAAAATATTTAATTAATAAAAATATTTATTAAAATAATAACAAAAATAATATAAAAATTTATATATCTTACACATTAAAAGGATTAAGATCCAATTATATATTCATTAAGGCCTTTTCTCTCCTTATTTTTTTTCTTATTATTTTTCCCAATATCACTATCCTTATTATTTCTCTTAAAATCCATAGATCTTGATTTTGACAATAATTCTTTAATTAATTTGCTATTTTCTTTTCTTAATTCTTTAATTTCTTTATCTTTTTTAAATAATTCCTCTTCAAGGCCTTTTATTTTGTTTATTAGATTTTCCAATTCACTAGTGTCTTTAATAAATTCCTCCTTTTCATTTAGAGTTTTATTCAGCATCCCTATTTTTTCCTTTAAACTTTCAATCCTTTTTGAATATTTGTCTGCAACATAACTAACCAACATATAACTTTTAAAATCATAAATTACATCCATATAGGCAGCATAGGCATCATATGGCGTTTCAAAATGACTGAAGTAGGAATGGACATCCATATCATTGAATCCCTTTGTACATTGATAATAAAAGTTATCACTTGTTTGAAGATTTTTATATACTTTATACTCTATTATATCCTTGTGGATATTCATGCCATTATCTCCATTATCAGGCCCTTCCAATGTTTCATTTTTGGTTTTAACATATCTCCCAAGTAACTCCCTAATTTTTTTTAATTTATCAAAAGAAATTTTTTGCATTTTATTTCCTAACCAGGCACTTATGTCCCTCTCAGAATCAGCCCAGGATACTGTTGAAAATTCCAAAACATTGAATTCCCCCTTTGTAATGCATTTTTCTATTATTTCAGAGGGAAGCCCATACTCAAGGTTGGGATAGTTCTCTATCTCTTTTGGAAGGTGCTTTAAAAACTCAAAAATTCCTGTTTCCCTCCATTGATGCTCTCCAAAGGTTTCATAATCTATGTATAGGTTTATACAATCCCCATGGGAATTGGCTAACCATGATGCATACTTATCTGCAGTTAAGGGATATTCCTCCCATTGAGGGGATGAGAATCTAAATCCAATATCATCACTTAATCTGTAATTTCTAAGAAGGACCTTTATACCACAGGGAGCCCTATATACATAGTTTGGAGACCTCCATTCCAGTATTCTATCTGCCCCCTCTGTAAAAATTCCATTAAACCCCATTTCATTAACAGTCTGGGCTATTCTATTATTATATATTAATTCAGTATTTCTAAAAACCTTAGATTCATAATTAAATAGTTCTTTGAGTAATTTTCTATGTCTTTCTATATCCTCCTTAAAATCCCCATGATCCTCAAAGAGACTTGATAGGGAGTGGTGATAGGTTTCTCCAATAAGTTCCACATTGCCAGTATTTACTAAATCCTTAAATAGATCCAATACTTCCTCATTGAATTCCATGGCCTGCTCTAAGAATACCCCAGTTATACTGTAGGCCACCTTTATGTTGTACTCATCTATCAACTCCAACATGAGGTTGTTGGTAGGTATATAGCACTTATCTGCCACCCTATTGAATATTTTCTTATTTAAATCTATATCAATATATCTATCCCATAGATTTTCTTTTTTAGTATTAACCACTTCTTTTTTGAGCCTATGGGGCTGATGAACTTCAAAATTAAAAGAGATTAGCATATTATCACTTTTTTCTATTGAATACTAATTTTATATATTAACTGTTATATTTTTTAATTATACTTCTATATTTTAAATATAACTTTTTAGGATAATAATGTAATATAATAAAACTAAATTAAAAATTAAAATAAATAGAAAAAAGGAGCATGTATATTAATAAGAAATTAAATTTATATTATTTTTAATAATCAATAATAAATACTCTTAAGGTACCAATAAACCATAATCCTTAGAATGTAGAGCCATTATCACAAAGGCATGGGACCAACCTAATGGAATTGCGGATAAAGGAGCCCCTATGGTCCTATGAACTTGCTCAGGAAACAATCCATTATATTTATGCCTTAATGCCCAATTAAAGAGTTGTTGGTATTTTTCATAACAATAGGATATAACCTCCTCTTTAGGTATTTTACCTTTTTTTAATGACTCTAAAATATATTCAATATTGTCCTCTCTTTTATTGGCCATATTATTTTTAATAATCTCATTACCTTTATGGTATTTACAAGTATTATTATAGTTATATTTTGGATCTATATAACAAATACCATATCTATCACATATAAGTTGTTGATTTTCCTCACTTTTAGATAATTTGTCTATTAATCTAATATAATACATACATAACCACAGAGTAGTTATTATCCAGGGATTCCCTCCAAAATAAATATCCTCAGGATATCTACCAATGCCCCCTGCATCATAGTTAAAGGCCCTTTCAATCTGCAAGGCCGTAGATATCATTCTTGGATCCTCCACAGGAATAAGATTGTATGGAAAACTTAATCCCAATATACTTGTATCTATGGTTTTATCCAATGGATTTATTGATTTTGCAAATCTGTTCTCTTCTTTTAAATAAAATTTATTAATAATATCCTTTAAATTTTCCATACTTGAAGACCATACTGAATAATCTTCTTTAACTCCGCCCCTTTCCACAGTGATATTTTCCTTTTCCAAGATTTTCATTATATTCCAGGCAGATTTTAGGCCCCCGTATGTTGCCCCAAGAGTATAGGCAAATACTCCGTATTTTTCTTCCCATAGATCATAACAGGGAGATAGATTTTTAACAGTATTGGCTAAGTAGTCTGCCCCTCTTTTAGTCATATCCCAGTATCTTTTCAAAAACAGTATATCTCCAGTAATTCTATAATGAACCAGTGCCGCCCAAAGTGTAGTACCTATCTGATCATTCTGCATTGCAGTTAGTCGTGGTCTTCCATCAATATAATAGTTCTGAGTCCAAGAGCCATCCTTATTCTGGGTTTTTTTGCACCAATTAAAATATTTTTCACATACGTAGGGTATTCCACACAGATCTAAAGCAACTGACATATAACTACCATCTCTATTCCAAACATACCTATAATCAGGATATAATGATGGAGAGGCAATTATTCCTCCCTCAGGATTACATAGCATCATTATGGTTAGCGATGATCTTTTACAAAACTCCATAAACTCCAATTTTTCGTAATTTGGGATGACTCTCTCTCCTGAGGAGATGCTATGAATACTTTGTATAATATTCTTCCAATATTTTAGAGATATATCGTATAAATCTTCATCGTTTTTAATGGCAATATCCAAAGTATTCATTGCTTCAAGGAATCCATGATCATACTGTCCCCTATGTTCCTTCATAACGATGTATATTGGGATTGTTATTTTATGGGCTAAATTTAGTGGATTTATTTCAATATCCCAACATAATGCACTATCTGTAATAATCCCCTTGGCTTTATCAAATTCCTTTAATATTCCATTTTCAATATCCTTATAGGCACTGCTATCTGAGGATCTTATTCCACATTGATAGGAGGATACCCTTTTACTACTTCCAATGGAGCATATATATTTATTATCATATTTTACTATACAATTTTTGTCTTTTATGAATTTTACAGTATTTTCTGTTGGATATTCCCCCATTCTTAGGTTTTCATAAAAGAATAGTTTTATACGTTTTTTTTCTTCAGATTTATTAATTATGGATAATTTTTTAACTAAAATGTTATGGGATACAGAGATATAATCTATGGAAGTTATTAAAAATATATCATTTTCATAAGTGGTCTTCAATATATTTGTATCCTTAATGTATTCCTGGGCTATATTCCAGGAGTGGTCCCAGTGCCATTTTAATTCATTGTCATAATATATTGCAAACGCAGAATCAAATATATGTTTTTCAAAACCCAACTGTGGATAAAACATATATTCTATGGATCCCATGTCATCCAATTTTGCAAGGGACTTTCCATTTCCTATAATTCCTACCATAAATACCACATTTTTTTATATCTTTCTTTAATTTAAAAAAATAATTAACTTAATAGAAAATAAAGAATTAATGTAGGTTTTGTTATCTTTTAAAGTCAGAATTTTTTTATTCTCTTTTCTCCTTATGGCATTTCTTCTACACATTCTGAATTAGGCCTTTATTATCCGTTATTATCTTTTTAAGTACAATAACCTGGTTTTACAGGACCTATCAAGTCTGCTGCTTTTTAACATCCAATTCTATATAGAAACCCATAAATAAATTTTTTAGGGACTTTCTGTCTTTTTTATTCAATATTTATATTTTTATTTAATTCTTCTTCGGTAGATGCTTCATATTTATTTATAAATTCCTTTTTTTCATTTCTTTATATATTTATTATTTTATTTATAATTATTTATAATTTTATTATTTATATCTTTTAATTATCATTTTTTTACAAATCTTATGATTATTCTTCCTTATCTTCTATAACATACTGATAAATATTATTCAGGTCCTCCTTTATATCATACTTTCTAAAATACCTTAAGATATTTTCTAAATCCCTTTTTAAATAAAATTCTTTATCAATTTCCAATTCTAAAGGTAATTTATCTATTTTTATTGTTTTAGAGTTATTCTTTATTTGTAGTGCCTGAGGAAAGTCAATTATTAAAAAATCTCCCTTTTCATTAATTAATATATTAAATTCACTTAAATCGCCATGGATATACCCAATTTCATACATTTTTTTTATTTCCTCAATTATATCCCAAAATAGTTTATCAATATCAATATTAAGGGAGGTTAAATCCACCCTTTTTAACTCTATACCTTCCAATTTTCCCATAATAATACAATGCCTATTTTGTTCTATTGGTTCTGGGACCTTTACAATGGGGAATAAATCATTTAATACCTGAAACTCCCTTTCTGCCGTTAACCTGGAGGCATATAGCCAACTAATATGTCGTTTATCTGCTAGATAACTCCTATATCTTTTTCCCCTTGTAAAGCATGTCCTTCCCAATTTATGAAATTTTAAAACAGCCTCTCTGTTATTACTCAATAGAACATTATAAACATCCCCCTCTTTACCTACACCAAGTTCTCCCCCTATTGCCTTTATAACCTCCCTTCTGATAAAGGCATTTAGTGCCAATCCATCATATCCCTTATGTGACAATCTATACCCATAGGAACTTCTATTTATTAATTTAAACCTATCTAATATCTTTAGCCTATAATATACTTCTCTATCTCCAATTTTTGTTTTTTTAATTATTTCATCTAAGGGCACCCATTCATAATGTCTCATTAATACCTCTATAATCTTTAAAACCTTCCAATCCTTTTCCTTAATTTTTTGAATGGTATTAATTAAATCTAAGATTTTTGCACCTCCATTATGTATACAGTGATTATGAATTAATAAAAAAATATTAATAAATATCAAAGACATGTATTGCCTTAACTGGGCATATTTTAACACAATTTTTACATCCAATGCATTCCTTATCATCAAATATTATATTGTACTCACTATCTTGGGATATGGCCTTAACTGGACAGTGAATTACACAGGCTCCACAGTCTATGCATTTATCATCCTTTCTCTCTATTATTTTTGGAATATCCTCAATTTCACCATAACGTTTTAATATATCTATGGCTTCATTTATTTGGTTTTTAATTCCATTTAATTCAATAATTAAGAAACTTTCCTGGGGCATGATCTTTGCCATTAGTATATTTATCATGATCTTTGTTTTTAAAATTACTTCTGAAATTATGGGCTTATCTATATACTTTTCATCCACCCAATAGTATATTCTTTTTTTCATGATCCCACCGAGATAAAAAAAATATAATCGAATACACAATCTTAACTTAGAATAAAATAATAAGGAAAGATACTTTAAGTCCCCATCTCATTTAAGCATGATTTTTTTATAGTTATCCCGTAGAACCCCCTACTCTCTTTTATTACTCAGAGTATTAAGAGAATAATAAAGGACATTTACTTTCTATGTTCTATGTTTTTACTTCTTTTTGGATATTTTTAAAATGTTTTATTTTTTATTTTATTATTTTTATAATAATTTAATCATTATAATAATTTTAAATTATTTTTATTTAATTTTAATTTTTTTAATAAATTTTATAGCATTTTTTAATATTTTTTTGGAATTAAGGTTTTTTGTATCCTAATAATTTTGAGAGATCCTCTGCAGTTATTATTCCTATGACCTTTCCATTTTTATCAATTACTGGAACTCCTGATATATTGTATTTACTCATTTTTCTTGCTACAACATCAATGGGCTCATCTAAGGTTGTACTTATAACCTGTCTGGTCATTATCTCAAATATTGATTTAATATTCTGGGCCACGGCCCTTGCAATATCCCATGATGTTAAAATACCTACTAATTTATGATTATTATCCACAATAGGCAGGTGATTTATGTTCTTCTCAATAAGTATTTTTGAAGCCTCAGTTATGGATATGTTTGGAGTTGCCACAATGGGAGGTTCGTTAATAATATCTCTTACTAATTTTGCTATTAGTTTCATAGGTTTATTTGAGCCTCTTCCCAAATTATCCACAGGCTCAGATAGTGTAAATTCTCCATTTAATATCCATCTTTTAAGTTCCTCTGCAACTTCAATGGACTTTTTATAACTGGAAACTGATGCAGTTTTTATACTTTTTTCCACCACTTTACCTGTTTCATCCTCTTTAATTTCAATTGTAATTTCACCAGTTCTAAGGTCTTTATAATTTGTTTTTGATACAATTGGTCTATCCCTTCTTGGGACACCATAATCTAAAATGGGAACCATAATTTCCTCATCCCTTATACTACAGGCCCTTGCAATCTCCTCATCTAAAATAGGGATTGGAACACCAATTCCAATGAATAGGGTACTTCCATACTTTGGTATTGTACCCCCCCTAAGGAACTTACGATCCATTGTTTTTAGATCTCCCTTTACCATCAAAGTTCCAAAGGCACCCTCTGGATTATGTTGGGTGCCCTCTCCTATAATATGCCCAATACCTCCCCCAAGGAATATTTTTGTGCCAATTCCTATGGTATTGTAGGATTTATTCTTTCTATTATAGTCATTTTGAAGAGGATTTAATTGTCCTGCTCCAGAATAATTTATATTGGAGTACTCAGGAAGTAAGGTCCCCATGTAGGTGTATATTTTCTCATCCCTGCTATTTGTGGCGGCTCCATAGGTTTGATAACAGTTTCTCGGATTCAATAGTATAGCCTGATTTAAGTCCTCTATTGTTATTGTAGTAGTGACTCTTTTTCTCGGATAACAATCTGTGGTATAGCCCTCTGCAACAAGTTGAATTTCTTTACCTGCCACAAGATCCTCAATAACATGGGCTCCCCCATAGTCAATATCAATATCAACATCAGAGTTAGGTTGAGTAGCCCCCAAATATGCATCCACTGCCGCCAGTCCAGAGTAAGCCTCTACCCCATTGAGATAGGTCTTCATCATTTTTATAGGTGGATCAGCATGGCCAAAGTTTAAAAATACTCCACTGGAACACATTGCTCCAAAGGTACCTGTTGTAACAACATCTACCTCCTTTGCCGCATTCTTTGGCCCTATATCTTCCACTACATTAATCATTTCTTCGGCAGTTAAAACTACGGCATCTCCATTCTTTATTTTTTCATTTATGTCCTTAATGGTTTTCATAGTGGCCCCCTAATTTTTAATATTCAAAGATAAAAAATATTATAATTATTTTATATTTTTTTAATTAATATTCATTTTTTTATTAATTATTAATTATTATTCATTTTTAAATTTTTTAATATATTATTTTAATATATTTTTTTAATTGCTTTATTTTTTATTACAGTGCCTAAAGTTAATTATTATTTTTTAAGTCTTAATTCTCATAAATAATAAAATAATAAAAATTCCAAAAAAATAGTAGTCTTATCAGCTAAATCTTTTTCCTACAATTTCTCATCAAAAGAACCTAATAATAATTAAATTTAGCATTTCATTTCCTTTATTATCTCTATAAACCTTGTTAATACTCTATCTCTTAATCCCTCAACAAATTTAAGGCTTCCAGCACATTCATGGCCTCCACCATCTAAAGAGGCCTCAGGAATTTCCTCTATGAGTTGTTCAACTATTAGATTTAAATTAAAATTGAATTTTTCACTAACAGCGTCTGTGGCTCTAACCACTCCAAAATCTGGACCATAGGCTATTGTTATTATAGGTTTATCCTCCCCATACTTCTGAACAATGTTATCATGGGCAAAGCCACAGGTTTTTCCAGGGGCAGGGAATGTAAATTTATGGGCATACTTTTCCACATTTAAAATACTTAATATTATTCCATTATCAAGTTTTTCAGTTTTTAAGGCAGGTAGAACAGCCTTCATCTGCCTATCTATCATTTCCATGGCTCTTTCATATAGTATATCTATCAACTTCTCATGTCTATGTATTTCCCTTTTATTTGTGGCAAGTATCTCCTCTACAACACCTCTTCCATTCATAAATCTTAAATAGAATGCCTCAAAATCCATACACAAGGCAATTTTATGTAAATCCTCCACAGTGTATTCCCTTCCACTACCATACTTTCTGCTCATTTCCGTTAAATCCTTTAGGGCTATTTTTATGTATTCCTCTACCTCTTTACCCTTTGCATGATCTCCCACTACTGCTATACCAGGAATGTGGCATATTTCAGGGGTAACCTCCTCATTTATCATTCTTGCTACTTCTGTTGCCAGCACCCCTGCTGTCAAATTACTATCTCCTCCAACAAGGTAGGGGTTAACATGGCCACTTACATACTCATCAACCTCTGCTTTGCCATTTATTACCTCACCAGGGTAATGGTGATCTATTACAACCACATCTATACCATAGGCCTCGGCTTGAGATAATGCAGGAATATCTTCATCTGTACTTCCATTGTCAGTAAGCACTATCAATGGCATCTTTTGGCCAAATCTCAATTTATCCTCTAAAGAATATACTAAATCCTTAGTTATATC
>DQSV01000079.1 GCA_015663075.1 Methanothermococcus okinawensis
ATCAATGGCATCTTTTGGCCAAATCTCAATTTATCCTCTAAGGAATATACTAAATCCTTAGTTATATCTTCTAATTCATAAAATGGAGCCTTTGAAGGACTCCTTCTAAAGTAATGCCACTGTGCATCAGCATCTATTGAGAATTCACATAATATTGGAAGTATGGCCCTTTCCAGTGCCAATCCTGCACAGTATCCATCAGTATCAGCATGGTGTCTTATTATTATAGGTTTTCCATCCAATATAGCCCTTCTTATTTTCTTTGCCACATGAGCCATTTTAGGCCTTAACTTTTCAAGAATAGGGCTATCCACAAGGAATTTAATATCACTGTAGGGCTCTGATTTTTTATCCAATTCCTTTTCTATGTTCTCCTTTACTTTTTCTGCCTCTTCCCCTTCCAATTTTTTTAATTTTATTCTTTCAATCTGTAATTTTCCATCCCTTATGGATACGGAGCCCACAACATCCACTATATCTCCAACTATTATTTCAGGATGGGCCCTTAAACCTGCAATTTCAAAGGCTGCAACCCATGCAGTTTCTGTTCCATCTGTTAATGTAAAGATAGTAGGCCCTGGAGTTTGAGTAATCTGGATGATTTCGCCTCTAATATGTACTATTTCATCCCTCATCTCCAATATTCCCTTATCCACAATGTCCCTTATGGAGGTTAAGGGTACACTTTTTTCCAATTTCTCAATGGAATAGTTTGTAATGGGAATATATCTAAAATCCACTTCTCTCCTTTCAGGTTTTATTTCTGAGACCTGAACTATGACCTCGTCTCCTATTTTAAAATCATTAAGTCTTTTTCCAACCATCTCACGGGGTCTAAGCAATCCTCTGGTTTGCTCATTTAGGGAAATAAACACACCATACTTCTCAGTCCTTGATACTGTGCCTTTGTAAAATTTTCCCTCTTCTAAATCTCCCATATTGCATAGATTATCTAAAACATATACTCTTTTTAAGTTTTTACGCCTCTCTTCCTCCTCTTTTTCACACTTGGGACATAGTGATTTATCCTTACTTTGAGGGTATTTTCCAATATACTTATTGCATTTATCACATTTCACAATCTTTCCACTACCTCCGCAAGAATCACAAATACCATAAACAGGTATTTTTCCAGTACCTCCACAGGTTGGACAAGGTACCTCTGCCATATCCAAATCATACTTTGAACCCTTTGAAGCCCTTTTAAAGTGAGATTTTGTGTTAAATTCCTCTATAAATCCTGTTCCATTACATTCATTACATGGCTTATATCCCACAATTTTTTTTCCAGATCCTCTACAAATCGGACATTTATCAATCATATATATCACTTAACTTAAATTTTTATAAATTTATATATTCATTCCTATAAAATTTAATTTATGAATTATAAAAGTAGTAAAGTATTATTTTATAAGATATATAAAAGTTATAGGGTAGTGTGTAAAAATTATAAATCACTCGCTTAAATAAAAAAAATTAATAAAAAATAATAAAATTAAAATGAATAAAAAAATATGAAAAAATAATAATTAAAAAAATAATACTGCTGAAGTCCATTCCATCTTAATCTACCACATATTTCATAATAACAATTCCTGTCAAAGGAGCTATCCTCTCCAGCGCTCAGAAGCATTAAGGGTGTAATTACAAGACTTCTACTTTTTATTTTTTTTAATTATTTAAAATCTTATTATTTTTTTATTTTTATATTACTTTCATATTTTTATTTTTTTTATATTATTTTTTATATGCCATTTCTATTATATTATTTTTATTTTTACCTTATCATACCCCTCTCCTTTTGTAATTTTCTTCTTTCTCCTAATATACAATTATCCCCTCTATTTCCACCAATGGGATTCTTTGGAGTACCTAAACAATTCATACATCTGGCCATAATACTTGCCCCCAGTGCAAGTCCATCTTCTACAAATAGGATATTGTCCTCGGGTTTTTCCCATATATTTAATTCCCCAAGTTTTTCTATTATCAACTTAGGTTTATTTCCAGTTATTCCCGCCCTTCCAGTTATTCCAATGGCACTTTTGCTATTTACAATGCCTTTGTCCTTTGCCAATTCTACAAGTTTTTTTGTTATTTGGGCTGATACTATATCCAAGGTATATAATAGAGTTGAAATATTGCTCTCTTCCATTATTTTTTTTCCAATATCCTCCAATTTTAGAATATCACTTCCATTCTCTCCAACATCACAACCTATTAATATTGTTCCAGCCTTTTTTGCACTTTCTGGATTTACAGGCACTGTTCCAAATCTCTCCACATCCATTGGAACCTCACAGATTTTTATATACTTATGGGCTTCCTCTCCATATTTTTCGGCAAGTTTCTTATTTATCTTACCCTCCCTATTCTTTATATCCAATACTGCCCCCTTATTCTTGTTTACAAGGCCACTACCCCTGACTATTGCATCGGCAATAGCCCCTGCAAGGCCACATAGATTGCCAACAACATTTGCATAGGGTTTTTTATCGTTTGTAATTCTACCTGCAAGGGTTGTACCAAAGTCTATACTCATACAGGGATTTCTGAAATCCACCTGGGTCCATTTTGCTCCAACCTTTATACCTGCAGTGACTAATTCTCCCTCCATTTCGTTGGCAACAACTTCCTTACCTGTTGGAGGTACTACACCTGTTACTGCACCGTCAAATATTATTTTGTCCATTAAACAGTATTTATCAAAGGGTTTTGGAAGTTGGTTTTTACTCATTGCAGGAGCCATCTTTGAAGGGGGAACTCCAGCCTTTAAACAACCATCTGCAAGGGCAACTATCATATTTGATATTTCCTCTGGAGAGGCAAAGCCTGCAGTAACTCCAGTACTTCTAACTACGAAGTGAAGGTCATCCACTGTAAGGTTTCCCCTTTTTAAGGCCCCAATTAATACATCCTTAACCATATCTGAAACAGCCCCTTTGCTTAGTTC
>DQSV01000094.1 GCA_015663075.1 Methanothermococcus okinawensis
CATCCTCTGAACCCAATATCACAACTTTAATTTTTTCCATACTTTCACTATATTACTTCACAAACAATGTTTTCATACTTCTTTCAATGGCACCCTCTGCCGCCTTATCTCCAATTAGGGCTTTAAATTCATTTACAAGTGTCTGGGAAGCTACAAGTGTTGTTGGATTTATCTTAGCATTTTTAGATTTTTCTATTATTTTTTCATCTAAATTCTTTAGTATGTCTAAAGCTAGCTCTAATCCTTTCTGCTCATTCAAAAGGTGCATGGAGGAAGCACTCTTTGTAACCAATTCCACGTTAAGGGCTTTTAATAGACCATAAACACCTGAAGTTTCTACAATTGAGGACATAGTTTGAAGTGTCATAACTATCTGCTGTTCAATCATCTTTTTAGGAGCATTTATAATTCTTCTACCGACAATATAGTACTCCAAAACACCTGCCAACGCTATAGCAGTCACAAGTGCTCCCATATCTGAAACTGTAGGTACCACATCTATAGGGACTACGTAGGCTTTCTTATTAACACTCTCTACTAACTGAACACACTTCCTCAACTGCTCTTCTGTTAGATAATCCTTTCCATCTAGAGGGGTATCCCCTATAACATAGTGGTCATGTTGAGGAGTGCCAGGCACTGCAGCAGGGTGCATTGAAGAAATACCCACATCCTTTCTTTCTCTGAGTTCATATTTAAGACAGGAATAAATGGCACTAGGGGAAGCAGTACAAGTGGTTAAGATAACCCCATTCTTTGGGAGATAGTTAATTATTTTTTTGGCAATATTTACAGTGTGACATCCAAAGGGTGTAAAGAGTATATGCAATTCTCCATGCTTTGCAGCCTCCATGTCGTTGTTGGTAACCTTAACCCCAGATTCTTCAACTTTTTTCCACATTTCGTCAGTTAATTTATTCCCATCTGGTTCTGAAAGTATAACATCATGTCCTGCTTCGGCAAATTCCATGGCCATTCTACTTCCACCGTAGGGTGGTTCTCCACCATAGAGTTCTGGGAGGTTAAGTTTATTAATATATAAGTTCTGATTTCCTGCTCCATATACTGAAATCTTCATAATCTCACTCTAAATATTCATTTTAATACTGAATATTCAAATTTTTTATAATAATAGAAACAACTATTTAAATACTTAATATTTTCAATAGTTGCTATTATTTAATAATTGTTATTTGTTTTATTAATTACTACTATTTAATAATTGTTATCAGTGTAATTATTATCGTAAATATTTAGATATACTGATATTAATTGAAATAAATAAAAAAACTATTATATATTCAATTCATTCCTCAACTCCCCCATAGTAGAACGTCTTTCGGCAAAGGCATCATGCCTATGTATACTTTCCTTATTTACCTGTCTAACCAACACCTGAGTATCATCAGGTAGATATTTAAACTCTTCCACGATCCTCTTTATCATTTCCCTTGCACAGTCCTCAACAAACTTTGGATTTCTATGGGCCATTTCTACAACATAACTTTCATCCACTCTTTTTAATAATTCATAAACTTCCCCACTCATGGATTTTTTTATAATATTTATTATCTTCCCAACACTAACATTGTATCCATCAGGGACTTCAATCATTATTGTACCAATTCCCCTCTGGTTGTGGGTTGCAATAACCACAGAACCTAAAATTTTAATTATATCCTCATCTGAAAATCCTTTTTCTTTTAAATTTTCAATTGCTTTCTCCTTTAAGAGATTCTGGGCACAGGGACATGCTGTAATACCGACAACCTCTGCACCTACCATTTTTTTTATACAAATATTTCCCTCTGAATCCTTTATGCCATAGGCCCTACTTATAATCTTACATATTTCTTGAGACTCCTTATTAGTTACTGGAGATTTTTCCTCCATCACATAATCGCCATATATTAAAACCTCTGCCCTACTGGCATATTCATGTTTTTCAAATAATTTTTTTACAATATCCATGGATAACTCTTCCAATCCATAGGTTTCCTTAATAACAAGGTTTTCAATTACCTCTTCAATTACCTCTGGACTCCGTGACATATGTATGCCCTTCTGGGAACTGGGCAGATCCACAAAAACTTCAAAGGTGGGTAATAATATAATTGGCCTTTTACTTTTTCTGAATATTTTAACAAGTTTCTTTAGGTTTGTAATTCCCACTCTTGTAAGGGATATTTTAATATCTGGCTCTGTGGCTTGGACATCACAAAACATATAATCCACCTTTACTGTAAATATAATATTAATTTTAAAATAATATAAAAATATTAAAATAAAAAAATGGGTAATTACTTTTCTATAAAATATTCTATTTTAACTTCTGTAAAATCGCCTATTTCCTTAAAATACCTAAATTGTGCAATGTCAATGTAAAATAATCTAAATATTACAATCTACTACTAATTTATCATAATCTAATAGGATATTTTTTATAGTTTATGCCCGAGTTCTTTTTCTTTAATATTTTAAAGACCCTTTTTACACATTATCCATCTTAAATTTCCTTTTTTCCAACAAATTAGCATCAACAATCTCTATTTCTCCCTCTGAGGTTTTCTCAATTATATAATCAAGAACATTGTATAACAAATCCTCGTACCTGTTAAGCCTTTCAATCAACTTATTATATCTAATCTTGGGAAATAATTTTAAGTCTTCAATAAAGTGAGCATAGGCATGCTTTATAACTCCGTTGAAGTGTAAATGAGCAAGAACTCCAAAAGTTATCAGATCATACAGGGATATTGTCTCCCTGTTAGCCTTAGGGGGATAGTATTCATCTACAATTGGCTTAATTAATTCTCTTATTCTGTTTATCTCTTCAATATATTTTTTCGCTGGGCTCATAATTCGAATATGGTTGCTTTTAATATATATTATTTTTGGTGACAGAAGGCGTCTAATTGATCCTCAACTTTAATATTCATAATATTAAATTTATATATAAAATAATGGCTAACAAAATAATATGCTTATTTATATAGGGCTAAACCTGGAATATATATGGGATATATGTGTTAGATACACCATAACTTCCATATATTTTTTTTAATTTTATAATAAATTATTTTTTTATTAAGATGCCTGATGAAATTAAGGTTTTTGTATTATTATATGAGTTATAATCTACATTTTATTTTAATTTATTAAATAAAAAAGTTTTTTATATTCCATAACGATTTTTTAATTATTTGTTATAATTAGGGTGAAATTATGATATATTGCTTAGGACCTGGTGGTAGTTATTCTGAAATGGCTGCCAAGGTATTTTCCAAGATAATAGGAGATAATAACATATTATGTTGTAATTCAATCTATGATGTTTTTCAATGTTTGGAGGGTTCAGAGGGGCATTTCTCCTATGGAGTAGTGCCCTCTGAAAATTCCATAGAGGGGTCAGTATCCCTTACACAGGATTTATTATTGGAGTTTCATGATAAAATAAGGATATATGGAGAATTAGATATAAATATAAATCACTGTTTAATAGGTTATAATAAGAATAAAATAAAAAAAATATATTCTCATCCTCAAGCCCTTGCCCAATGTAGAAAATATATAAAAAAATATGGATGGGAAACCATACCTGTATCAAGTACTGCAAAGGCTGTTGAATTGGTATATAATACAAAAAATGAGGAAATTGGAGCAATAGCCTCCAAAGAGGCTGCTAAACTATATAATTTAAAAATTCTTGAGGAATCTATTCAGGATTATAAAAACAATACCACGAGATTTCTATTAATTGGAAAATATAATTTAAATTTAATTAAATCATTAAAACCAAATTATGATAAAAACACCAATGAATTAATAAAATCCACCATAATAATAAAGTTAATTGAAAATAAGCCCGGAGCACTCTATGAAATATTGCGGGAATTTAACAGATACAATGTAAATTTAACAAGAATAGAATCTAGGCCCTCAAAAGAAGAAATTGGAAATTATTTATTCTACATCGATTACATAACTCCAAGTAATGAGAAGGATCTAATCTCTGCCTTAAAAGAGCATGTGGCCTATATTATTCATTTGGGAAGTTATAGGGTATTTAGTATTGATTAAAAAATTATTTTTATTTAATATTAATTAAATTATTTTTAATTACCATTTATGAATATATCCTCCAGGTTTTAATTCTATGTCATCTATGTAATGCCCTTCCTCAATTACCTTGCCAATCCCCACTGCCCTTCCATTGCATTCCTCTTTTAATTTATGGATTACCTCTTTGGATCTCTCTGTTGTAAATAGTAATTCAAACTCTTCGCCACTATTTAAGGCAGCCACTATTGGGTCAATATTGAATCTATGGCAGAATTCCATAACATCCTTTGGAATGGCATTTAAAAGTTTTTTACTATATATTTCAAAGTTGCCAATGTAAAATAGTTCTTTTTTAAGGCCATCTGATATATCACAACAGGAGTTTATATATTCATTTATAATAATTCCTTCATTTATCCTTGCCATAGGTTCTGTTAATTTTTTTATGATATTAGGATATTCCTCTAAAAGGCTTTCAAAGGTTCTTTTATTAATTATACCTTTATTTTTCATTTTAATAATTTCCAATGCACAATATACCCTTCCAATATCATAGGTAATCATTATATCCTCCCCAACATTTCCCCCCCTAAATATTGGATTTTTTACCATCCCAAATGCTGTGCCACAGAGGGTTAATTCCTTTGAATTGTTTGTATCTCCTCCCACAATGGGACATTTATATTCCCTTGCCATGTGATCCATACCCTTAGTTAATTCCATAATAAAATCCCTTTTTGGAGCATTAAATCCCATTGATACCACAATACCAAGGGGTTTAGCACACATGGCTGCAATATCTGATAAATTGGCAGTAATTACCCTCATACCTATCTGAAAGGGAGTCAATATATCTGGAAAGTGTGTGGATTTAAACATCATATCTGTAGTAATAACTAAATATTCCTTTTCCAATTTAAAAACTGCACAGTCATCTCCTATGGATTTGAGTACATTTCCTTTGTAAGTTAGGTTATTACCTATCATTTTTATAATATCAAGTTCTGTTAGGTTCATGGATGTTCCCTATTATTTTATATCTTAAATGATCTAATTTAATGATTAATAATTATTTATTATTTATTATAAAAATTCATTTAATTGTTATATGTTTTGTAATTATCACCTTTTATGCAAAAATATGGTTAATATTAAATTTATATTAAATTTATATTTATTTTCTGTTTAAATAAAATTTATATATGTTTATTGTATTTAGCATATATTCTACAACATAATTAGATAATCAAAAGTATGTTTGTGATATAATGTGTGGTATATTTGGAGCATTTTCATTTTCAGAGGAAAATATAAGTAAAAAAATATATTATGGCCTTTATGCATTGCAGCATCGAGGACAGGAAGGGGCAGGAATTGTAGTAAGTAATGGAAAGGAACTTTTTAGTCATAAGGGATTGGGATTGATCCCAGAGGTATTTAATGAGGACAATATCCAATCCCTTATGGGTCATGTTGGTATAGGGCATGTTAGATATTCCACCACAGGGAGTTCTGTTATTGAAAATTGCCAACCATTTATTGTAAGTAGTTCCCTTGGCAATTTAGCAATAGCCCATAATGGAGATATTTTAAATTCCCATATTCTAAGGGAAAATTTGGAGAAGCAAGGGCACATATTTACATCATCAACAGACTCTGAGGTTATAGCCCATCTCCTTGTAAAGGAACTTTTAAAAACTGAGGATATTGTGCAATCTATAATAAATGTTTCAAAGAATATTGTTGGTGCATATTCCCTTATTATACTTTATAACAATACCCTAATAGGAGTTAGGGATCCAAATGGTTTTAAACCATTATGTATTGGAAGGGATGAAAATGATAATTATTATATTTCCTCGGAAACCTGTGGTATAGATGTGGTAAATGGAGAACTTATAAGGGATGTCTATCCTGGAGAGATGATATTAATAAACAAGGATGGTCTCAATAGTTATATATATTCAGATTCTCTAAAAACATCATCTTCTATTTCCCCTACAACATGCATGTTTGAATATGTTTATTTTGCAAGACCTGACTCTGTAATTGATGGTATAAGTGTATATAATGTAAGGAGAAATATTGGAAAGATTCTTGCAAAGGAAGAGCCCTGTAATGCCCATATTGTTTCACCAGTTCCTGATTCTGGTGTGACCACTGCCATAGGATATTCTGAGGAGTTAAGTATTCCCTACTATGAAGCACTAATAAAAAACAGGTATGTGGGTAGAACATTCATCCTGCCTTCTCAGGAGGAAAGGGATTTGGCGGTTAGATTAAAATTAAATCCTGTTAAGTCCATAATAAAAGATAAAAAAGTGGTTTTAATTGATGATAGTATTGTAAGGGGCACCACTTCAAGAAGAATAGTGGATATGGTCAAAAGGGCAGGAGCAAAGGAGGTACATTTAAGGATAGGTTCCCCAAAAATAATTTCTCCGTGTTACTATGGAATAGATATGCCGACTAAGGAGGAGTTAATCGCCAACTCTAAATCTGTTGATGAAATAAAAGATTATATCCATGCAGATTCCTTAGGTTATTTAAGTATTGAGGGATTATTAAAGGGAATAGGTAGAAAAAATTTATGTCTGGCCTGTGTCTCAGGCGATTATCCAACAGACATATTATGCAAATTTAATAATACAGATAAATATCATAATTGCAACTGTGGCAAACTTTAAAATAAATTATAGTTAATATATAAGGGATTTTTATTTTTCCCTACTTTCTTTCTTTTTTGTATAGGTATTGTTAATATTCCTACGATTATCAATAATATTAGGACTCTAATTCCAATATATATGTACTCATTTTTTATATATGGTGTAAAATCCTCTTCATTTGGTATTCCGTCCTGATCTATGCCCAAGGCAGGGGATTTTGCCTTTAAGGCAAGTTTCTTTGCTTTGGAATAGTTACCTTCATTAAATGCCTCTTCAGCCAGTAGTAAAGTACTTCCAGCCTCTGTAACATCGTATTTTGATTTTATCTCTAAGATTGTTGATTTGACATTATATTTGTTACTTCTTTTATTATACAATAATATAAAAAACAATATAAAAAACCGAAAAATTTATATATTAGATAGTTGTTTATAGTAGTGTATATACTTTGCATAATTGTTATTGTATGAAAAAATAAATAAATATTAATGAATATTGAAAAATATTATATAAGACCAATTCAATAAATAAAAATGAAATAATATATATACTAATTTAATAAATGTATATATTATATATAATATCACAGAGGTGGTACTTTGGATACTAAAGAACTTGGTAAAAAATTAGAGGAGTTATTGGAGTTAGAATATCCTACAGTTGGAGTAAAACTTGCTAAATCTGAAGATGAAATACCAAAGGGATATGAAGAACTTGATGAACCAATTAGGCATTGTGAAATGATTCAAATTGCAAGAAAAGAGGGAAAAAAATTTTATGCTTCATTGGATAAGCACACTTGTAAAGGGGGAGCCTATGCAATAGGAATACTCCAAAACCCACCAGAACCATTAGCAACAGGTAAATTATATTATAAACTAGGTAATTTTGAAACTGAAGAGGGGGCTGTAAAGACAGTAGAGGCCATACCTAAGGTAAAAGAAAAAATATATGCTAGTGTATATGCTCCATTAAGTGATGCCGATTTTGATCCAGATTCAATAATAATAATAACTTCGCCAAAAAAAGGTTTAAGGTTGGTACAGGCCTTACTCTATAAGGAAGGAGGAAGATTCCAAGCCGACTTTGCAGGTATTCAATCCCTATGTGCTGATGCAGTGGCTGCTGTAAAGGTAAGAGGGGTTGCAAATGCTACATTGGGATGTAATGGCTCTAGGAAGTATGCCCGCATAGAGGACGGGGAAATGGTATTTGCATTTCCATTATCTGATTTGGAAAATATTGTTGAGGCATTGGAGCACTTCAAGGAAATCTGGGGAAATTAATTAATTTAGATGATTTAAAATTTAATTATGGATAAAAATATAATAGTGAATAAAAGAAAAGTTATAAAAGATATGATACATGTAATAAATATGAATATATTAATAACAACAATACAAAAACATATTAAACAAAAAGAGGTAATATTTATGGTAAAAATAGAAGTATTTACATCACCAATGTGCCCACACTGTCCTGCTGCAAAGAGAGTTGTAGAGGAGGTAGTTTCAGAGATGGGTGGGGAAATAGAAGTAGAAAATGTAAATGTTATGGAGGCACCTGAAAGGGCCGCAAAATATGGAATAATGGCAGTACCTACAATAGTAATTGATGGAGAAGTTAAGTTTGTAGGAGCTCCTACAAAGGAGGCATTAAAGGATGAATTATCTAAGTATTTATAAATAAACTTTTAATTTTTTTATAACAACTTATTTTTAATTTACTTAATATATTCTTTAATTTTTTTTAAAATTTTTAAAATATTTTAATTAATAAAATTATTTTAAAAAAATAAAATAATTATTTTAGGAAATGGGAAATTATGAAGATGTATGTTCTCTGTAAAAATGAGAATAATTTCAATGGAGATTCTAATAATGATTTAATAATAAACTGCGGCATATGTAAAGGGATGGATACTACCACCCCTATAAAAATTATGATGAATGAGTATTATGATGAGATAGAGGAAATAATTTATCCTGAATGTGATATTCTAAAAAAAGTACTAAATAGGAATAACATATTAAAAAAATAGAGGGGATAACATGATAAGGGAAATATCAGTTAAAGGTTTAAGAAGTCCAGAATTACTTGTAGCATCAGTATTAAATAAAATGAAGGATGGATTATTGGTTATTGATACAGATGGAGAGCATCAGATAAAACCTATAAAAGATATTGCAAGTAAAATGAATTATAAGGTAGAAGTGGAGAATAACATTGTTAAAATACATGTTGGAAAAATTGTGGCCTCAAAATCAATAAATGTTGTTGGAGCAACCTGTCCAGGACCTATAATGATGGTGTCTGACATATTAGAAAAAATGAAAGTTGGAGAGTTGTTGGAAATATTTGCAAGTAAAAACGCCCTCACTGACTTAACAGAGGGATTAAAGGGCATTGGTCATGAAATACTATCTGTAGAAGAACTTGAAGATGGAAATTACAAAATATTAGTTAAAAAGGGAGAAAAAAAGGATGAAGGTCCTGCATCAGTAAACATTGATGAAGTGTTTATCATCAATACCACAGGAACTGGAAATGCAGAGAGGGCATATTCTACCTTTATGATGGCAGATATAGCCCAAAAGATGAAATTAAAACCAACAATATTTTTAATGTTAGATGGTGCCAGTTTGGCCCAGAAGGGCGAATGTGATAAAGTAAAACACCCTGCATTCCCAAAGCTAAGTGAGTTAGTAAAAGGAGTGCTTAATAGTGGCGTAAAGGTATATGTATGTGAATTAAGTGCAGAATTTAGGGGAATCAATCAGGAGAATTTAGAAGAGGGCTTTGAAATTGCAGGGGCTCCCACATTCTTCAACTATCTATCAAAACCCAATGTTAGACCAGTATGGTTATAAAATAACTCCATGGTGTTTATAATGAAAAAAATAGACCCTATATTTGTATCGGCCCTTTACTATGGGGTAAATAAGGCCATAGTAAATATTATTGGTACAGGAGGCCAGGTTCTTGGAAGGGAAGCTTCAAGGAAAATGCTTGAGTTACTAAAGGAAGAGGATATAATAAAGGAAAACATGAAAGATGAAGATATAAAAGA
>DQSV01000039.1 GCA_015663075.1 Methanothermococcus okinawensis
GATAGGTCACTTAGGGCTATTGATGTACCTAGGTGGCAAAAGAATGACTATAGAGGAAACTAAGCCTATTCCAAATTATAGAAGTGATATGGTGGATGTAATCTGGATTGATGAGAAAAAACACAATAAGAAAAAAAGAAAAAGAAAGATCCCTGAACATATGATTGGAAAGGGAGCCGAAGCAGAGATTAAAAAAGCCTCTTATTTAGGTTGGCAATGTGTTGTAAAGGACAGGGTGCCAAAGAGATATAGGCTACCTGAACTTGATAATGCCATTAGGTTAAGAAGAACCCTTAGAGAGGGTAGATTTTTAAGCCTAATTAAGGATTATGGTATTCTTACACCCTATGTATTCGATATAGATAAAAAGAATAAAGTATTAACTATAAGTTATATCCCTGGAAACCTTGCAAAGTACGAAATAGATAGGGGAAATATAGAGTGTTGTCATAATATTGGTAATATAATAGGAAAACTCCATGAAAGGGATATAGTACATAATGATCTTACAACATCAAATTTTATAGTTGAAAATAAAATTATTGAGGGTGATAAAAATGCCAATAACACTCCTGAAGAGAGTAAGAAAAATATGGTATCTGATAACCATATTAAAGAATCTTTGGAAAATAATAAAGGTATTGAGAAGGATAGGAAAGTTAAAGAAGGGGTTTTCAAAGGGAATAAGGTCTATATTATAGATTTTGGATTAGGCAAATTTTCAAATGCTTTAGAGGATAAAGCTGTTGATTTAATAGTGCTAAAAAAATCCATTCTAAGTACCCACTATAAAGACTTTGAGAGAGTATGGACTAACATATTGGAGGGCTATAAAATATATAAGGAATGGAAAACTGTAGTTGATTATATGGACCAAGTGGAAAAAAGGGGCAGGTACTTTTAACTTATAGGATATATCAAAGATTACATAATCAATAATATATAATCATTCAATAATATATAATTCATAATAAATCATAAGATATAAGGAAAATATATTTAAAAATATAAAGAAAAGCAAATTTTTATTTTTTTTATTTTATGATCTTAACAAGATTATTTATAATTTATAGTAAATCCTAATAGGGTATTTCTTAATCTTATATAATATATATTAAAATTACTATAGAGTAGTAAAAAAATATATATTTAAAATATAAACCTTAAGATTTTAAAATGCCCAAGAAAGAACAAATATGTAAAATATAGAAATCTTCGTTATTCTCCATAATATTCTCAAGTTTGGAAAAGAGTATTTTCCCTAAGGGTTTATTAAAAGAATTCGTATTGCTATGTAGATGGATTTAAATTATTCTCTTTATTATTTTTATTATTGTTTAGATTATTAAGTTTGAAAATTATTGTATTTAAGTATAGATATTATTCATAGATAACATGGTGAAGAAAAATGAAAGTTATTCCAGCAGTGGATATAAAAGATAAGAAATGTGTCCAATTAATACAGGGCAATCCAAATAATAAACTTATAGAATTAGAGGATCCCATAGGGGTGGCAAAAAAATGGGTTAATAAAGGGGCACAGATGATTCATATTGTTGACTTGGATAGGGCAATATATCAAAAAAATACCAACGAAGAGATTATAAGGGAAATAATTAATTCATTAGATGTTCCTGTGCAAGTGGGAGGTGGTATAAGATCCCTTAAAGATGTTTTAAATCTAATAGATATGGGAGCGGATAGGGTTATATTGGGTACCCTGGCAATTGAAAATCCAGAGTTTATTGAGGTCCTATCGGAGCATATAGATAAAGAAAAAATAATGGTAGCATTGGATTCAAAAGATGGAAAGGTATTAATAAAGGGATGGAAAGAAAAAACAAAATACTCTCCAGTTGAAATTGGAAAAATTTTAGAGGAAAAGGGGGCAGGCAGTATTTTATTTACAAATGTGGATGTTGAAGGGCTATTAAAAGGCATAGATGTTGAAGCAATTAAAAAGTTAGTGGAAGAACTTAGCATACCAATTATAGCATCTGGGGGTATTACCTCATACAATGATCTTATAAAATTAATGGACATAGGGGTTGAAGGGGTAGTTATTGGCTCTGCATTATATAAGGGATTAATAGATTTAAAAAAGTGCATAGAAATCTGTAATGATTACTAAAAAGGTGATTAAATGGAAGATAGGGATGTAGGGAAAAGCAACAAAATAATATCTGTTGGACATATAGCCCTTGATTATATTTTCAATGTTGAAAAATTTCCTGAACCTAATACCTCAATTCAAATACCCTCGGTTAAAAAGTATTATGGAGGGGCGGCCTGTAATGTGGCTGTGGCTGTGGCAAAGTTGGGATTGCAATCTGGTATTGTATCCTGTGTGGGCCATGACTTTGTAAATTCTGGATATAGTTCTTATTTAAAAAATTTAAATATTGATGTTTCATCAGTATATCATTCCGATGAAGAGGAAACTCCCAAGGCATGGATATTTACTGACCCTGACCACAATCAAATGACCTTTTTTTTATGGGGGGCAGCCAAACATTACAATGAGTTAAAACCTCCAACCTTTGATGGAAGTATTGTACATTTAGCCACAGGAGACCCTAAGTTCAATATAAAATGTGCTAAATGTGCCAAGGAGCATAATATAATGGTATCCTTTGACCCTGGACAGGATTTACCACTATACAGTAAAGATGATATGTATTCAATATTGGATAATTTGGATTTCATGTTCATGAATGTTCATGAATATAAAAGAATCTTAAAATTGTTAGAAATTAATCCCAAGGATTTAAAAGAAAAAGTGCCTATCTTAATAGTAACTTATGGGAAGGACGGAAGTATCCTATATCAAAACAATAGTGAAATAAAAATACCTACAATACCTGCAAATGTAGAAGATCCCACTGGAGCAGGAGATAGTTATAGGGCGGGATTTTTAAGTGCATACTTAAAGGGCTATAACCTTAAAGATTGTGGAATTGTAGCGTCCGCTGTGGCATCTTTTGTCGTAGAAAAAAAAGGATGTCAAACCAATTTACCCTCTTGGGAGGATGTGTTAAAAAGAATTAAAGATAATGGTTATTCCATTGGTGGTGATATGATAATTCCATAACTTTATTCTTCTTTAAATAATTTAATAGTTCCATTATCTCCATTTATTATAACTCTATCTCCATTATTTATTTTGGAAATGTCTATATTATCCACCAGTGGAATTTTACCAAGTATTGCTCCAGTAGCGACTATTACCTCACACTGACTATTTATTATTCCCTTTAAAATACCTTTTTTTGCGAGGGCATATATTACATAGGAACCAACAGTACTGCCCTTACCTGTTGGAAAAACAAATATTTTATCTTTTATGCTTTTGCCATACAATTCATTTTCTTTGTCTATTATAATGCCGTCATCATTTACTCCACCTAAGAATGATATGGGTTTATGAGATACTATTGCTTCTCCTTCAACCTGACCCTTTGAGATGGTCCTACCCTTTAATTGAATATGTTTCATAATATCACTATTTTTTTTAAATTAAATTTTAATCCTTTAATAAAAATATATTTAAATCATATTCATACGCATATAAATTTTAAACTTAAAATACATCAAAAATAATTAATAAAAATATGTGAGGTTAAATATTAATAGAAAGAAATACAACACCTATTCAACCCATAAAGTTAATAATTTGTTTTGTAAAGAAGTTCTCCTTACTCTTCCTCTGTGTTTAGGAGCATATGAAGAATAAATGACAGAATTTCTAATTTTTATGTTTCTACTTCTTATTAGGTATATTTAATTTATATTTTTTTTAATTTTTATTATTAATTTTATTTTTCATTTTTTTAATAATTATTATAGTATTATGCATAATAACTATTTCTAGGACTATAATATAAATATTTTATTTTTTTAGTAGTATAATTTTAATTTAATTTATTAAATAATAGAGGGTGTTTCCTTATGGCCTTGGATTTAAATGATGAGGATCTATATAGATATACAGTTATAGATTTAAAGGAATTGGAAACAAAAGAGGTTAAATGTATTTGTGGTAATGTATTTCACTACGTTGGTTGTAAAATAATATGTCCAAAATGTAAAAGAATATTCCTTCCATAATTTTTAATGTTTTTTATAAATCTAAAATGGATAAAATCTAAAAAGATATTTAATAATATAATACAATATAAATGATTATAAAAAATAAATAAAAAGAGAAGGAACTTAACAAAGAATTTATAAGATAGTAGAACATCTAAGAAGGATTAAATAGAAAAATAGACTCTATAAAAAGACATAAGAGTCCTTAAAAAACCTTACTTGTAGGACAGTCCTTTATATAATATCGAAAAAAATATATAGTAGTAGATACCATTTTTTATGATGCACGTAAAATATTACTATCTATTTTAATCTATGGAGGCCACACTGTGAAGGTACTATCTCATAGATTTGTTCCCAATCATGAAATCATATCTGAAGAGGAGGTATTAAACCTCTTAAAAAAATACAACATAAAATTACAACAATTACCCAAGATATATGATACTGATCCTGCTGTTATGGAAATAGGGGCAAAACCAGGAGATGTTATTAAAATAACAAGAAAAAGTCAAACTGCTGGAGAATGTGAATATTATAGGTTAGTTATTAAAAAAACTATTTAAATTTTTTTGAGTTATAGATTTTATGCAGTTTTTAATTTTGTACATCACAATAATATGATATGGTTATTATCATCTTTATATATTTGCTAATTTATTTAATTTAATCTATTTATTATAATTTAATCTATTTATTATATACATAACATATTTATATTTAATATATATCCTGTTAAAAAACATCTAAGATCCTATAGAATCGATTAAATTATTATATATAACAATTACCTAATTTTTAAGTATATTACCTGAGAGGGAAAAATATGGAATCCCGAATAATTATAGACTCATTTTTTAAGGAAAATAGTTTAGTAAAACATCAAATAGATTCTTACAATAGATTTTTGGAATATAAACTGCAAAAAATAATAGATGAAATTAAGTTTGTGGAAACTGAAGTTAAAGGGGGCTATAAGGTAAAATTTGGAAAAATTAGGATAGAAAAACCAATAAATAAGGAGGCAGATGGTTCTGTTAAGGAAATAACGCCTATGGACGCCAGAATAAGGAATCTATCCTATTCCGCTCCAGTCTATTTGGAAATTACTCCAATAGTAGGGGGAGAGGATGGAAGTGAGGAAGTTACTGGTGATACTGTAGAGGTCTATATTGGAGAGCTGCCCATAATGGTTGGATCAAAGGCTTGTTATCTATATGGAAAAACAAGGGAAGAATTAATAGCCATGGGGGAAGATCCTGAGGATCCCTTTGGCTACTTTATAATTAACGGCTCTGAAAAGGTATTAGTGGCCCAGGAGGATTTAATTCAAAATAGGATCCTATGTGAAAAAACTGAAAAAAATAATAAAATAATATATGTTGCCAAGGTATTTTCAACAAGGCATGGATTTAGGGCCCTATGTACCGTTGAGAAACACGAGGATGGAAAACTAAATGTAACCTTTCCAGGCCTTTCTGGAAGTATTTCTCTTATTATACTCATGAAGGCCCTTGGAGCAGAAAGTGATAGGGATATTATTGATATGATATCCAATGACCAATCAGTGTCTATGCAATTGATTTCAAATATATTAGAGGTTAGAGAGGAGCATAACATAATTACTAAAGAGGATGCCTTGGAGTATATTGGGAAGAGGGTGGCCCCAGGACAGCCAAAGGAATATAGAATTAAGAGGGCTGAAACCATATTGTGTAATTATTTATTACCTCACATGGGCGTAGAAAAGGAAGACTTAATTAAAAAATGTATATTCTTAGGAAGAATGGCAAGAAATGCCGTAGAACTATACTTAGGACATAGAGTTGAAGATGATAAGGATCATTATGGAAATAAAAGATTAAAATTGGCAGGGGACTTAATGGAAGATTTATTTAGGTATTCCTTTAACCAACTTATGAAGGATATAAAGTATCAATTGGAAAGGCAGTTTATTAGAAATAAATCTCCATCTATACAGGCAGCCGTTAGAAGTGATGTTTTAACTGAGAGAATAAGACATGCCATGGCCACAGGAAATTGGGTAGGTGGTAGGACAGGAGTAAGTCAGTTATTAGATAGAACCAGTTATCTCTCCACAGTTTCCCAATTAAGGAGAATAGTATCTCCTTTATCTAGATCACAGCCACATTTTGAAGCCAGGGATCTTCATGCCACACAATGGGGTAAGATATGTCCCTCTGAGACCCCAGAAGGTCCAAACTGTGGTCTTGTTAAAAACCTTGCAATAATGTGTAAAGTCACCACTGATGATATTAAGGATGATGAAAGAATATTGAAGGAATTAAAGGAGTTAAATCTAGTTAATTTGGTTAAGGAGGCTTAATCATAATATATATAACTATATATTAAACACAAAACCATATAAATCTATTATA
>DQSV01000091.1 GCA_015663075.1 Methanothermococcus okinawensis
TAAAGCAAATAAAGGGAGGGGAAACCACAACATCCTATATCTATATTCCTCAAAGAGAAAGATTATTTGTTCTTAGATATATTGCTACACTTACAAAACATGGTAGGTTGGTTAAAAACTTACTTCCCAAAACAGAAGATGAATTAAGTTCACAATTGGCCTCTGAAAGTTGGAGTGGGGATAAAATAAAAAGTGAAGTTGAACAGCTAGAGCCTGAAGAGCAAGAAATACTGGCTGCATTATACACTGGAATCTCTTCCCTTGAGTTACCTACTATGATGGGATTGGATGTGGATGAGGTAGAAAAAATACTGGAGAGTTTAATTGATAAGGGATATTTAGATTTAGTAAGGATAAGAAAAGAAACTGAACTAACAGAAAAAGGAAGGGCAGTTACTAACTATATAATATCCAACTTCTAATACAGAGCTTACGTAAATTTTGATATGCTAATCGTAATATATATAAATAACAATAAAATTTTATAGTATAAAATGTATTACCTTTTTACATATAATTAGTTAGCATCTAAAAATACCAAGGGTTTTTTATAATATAATATGATAAAAAGAAGTCCTTTAAACAGGGAAATTAAATAACACGCTTAAAATTTTATGGTGATAAAATGGCTGATGTTGTACGTACCTTAGTAGTTGATGATTCTGCATTCATGAGAAACATTTTAAAAAAAATATTGGGATCCACAAACAAATATGTTGTAGTAGGTGAAGCAGGTAATGGCAAGGAGGCTATTGAAAAGGCCAGGGAATTAAAACCTGATTTAATAACTATGGATATTGTAATGCCAGAACTTACAGGAATAGAGGCCACTAGAGAAATAAAAAAAGAGTTTCCAGATATAAAAATAGTAATGTGTACCTCTGTAGATCAGGAAAAAAAGATGATTGAGGCCATAGATGCAGGTGCCGATGGATATATAGTAAAGCCCTTCCAAGCCCCTAAAATCCTTGAGCAACTTAATAAACTGTTCCCATAATATGCATAATATTGCAGAGTATATCCACATTTTTAGAAAATATTATATATGTTAAATTAAAAAAATTTATTTGTAATTATAAGTGAAATTATTATAATTATAAAATACATAATATCTAAAAATAATGAAGGGTTAATATGAAACGGGGTAATCTATATATTTCACCAAGATCTTGGGAGATCATAATGGAAAGTATAATTAATGAAGAAATTATGGGAAATAATGGATCATCTTCCAATAGCAGTTCTAAATTAATTCAAAATTTTTACATAACTGGATTGGGCAAGATCGAAGAGATAGGTAAATCTGCTGCAAAAAAAGCAGCCAGTTTCATAAGTGATTTAACTGGTAAACCTGTTGACATAGGAGTGGTAAGTGTCATGATCACCACTCTCATGGAAATTAAAAAAGAGTTAAAAAATGAATATAAAATATTTACTGGTATTAATTTTAGTGGAGATATTTCTGGAGTAGGAGTTTTAATATTTTCAGAAGAATCTGCACTGACACTTTCAAAATCTATGCTTGCAGAAATGGGAATGGATGACGATGAAGATGAACTCAATGACATGAAAATTTCTGCTATAAATGAAGCCTGTAATTTAATAATATCTGCATATGTGGATACCTTGGCTAATTCCATAGGGGTATCGTTAAATATGTCCCCTCCATTCTTTAATAAAGGTATAGAACAGGAAATTATGGAGAATATATTTAAGGAGCATAACACCACCAACCCTGATGACATTATATTAACCTTTAAGTCAGAATTGTATTCCAAGGGGATAGGCTCAGGCTTTGAAGTATTAATGATAATGCCGCCAGAATCCATAAATTTATTATTCCAAAAATTATAAAACAAATATTTATGTAAATACATTTTATGAATATATTGGGGGGAACTAATGGGAATTTTAGATTCTATGAGAAAACTTATTGATATAGGTCACGATGCCTCAGAAAATATTGCTAGATCCTTTAGTGAATTAACAGGGGAAATGACTGATGTTCAATTTTTAGGCGTTAGATTTATGCCTTTAGAGTTTTTAACTGAACAGTTTGATGATAGGACATATAAGGTCGTTCGTATTGATTTCAATGGCGTCCTTTCAGGTAAATCATTAATGCTTTTACCTGAAGAGGATGCAGTGAAGTTAGAAAAACTTTTGCTTATTGATATTATATGGGATAGTTTAGTGGATAAATCTGACTTGCCTGATTATAAAGAGATGGAAGTTTCTGTTATGGGGGAAGTAGCAAATATTATTATAGCTGCTTTTTTAAATGTCTTTGCAAATGCTCTAAATAGTGAAATAAATATTACCACGCCAGAGTTTATTAAGGATAGTGGATTTTCAGTTGTTGAGTCAGTAGTTGTTGAAATGGCAGAGAAATTAGATATAGCCTTAATTTTTGATAATAAAATAAATATTTTAGGTAGATATCCTATAAACTGTAATATTTTAATATTGATAGATCCTGAAACCATAGAACAGTTAGATAATTTATAACATTGAATGCCATATATATCCTACTATATAACATACCATTATTATTTTTATCTAATATTGTAAGTAATTATTTTATTTCTTTTTTGTAAACTTTTTTACCTTTAACATTTTTTTAAATATGTAATCAAAGATTTATTTTTTATTAATAATAAACTAAAACTAATTTATAGTAATCTTGGTGAGATATTATGGTTGTAGAAGTACTTAGATTGGGACATAGGGGGGAAAGAGACAAAAGAATATCTACCCATGTGGCACTAACCTCCAGGGCATTGGGAGCCAGTAAAATTCTATTTACTTGGGAGGACAAACATGTAAAGGAGAGTACAAATAAAATAGTGGAAAACTGGGGGGGTGATTTTAAATTCGATGTGGTAGAATCCTGGAAAAAATATGTAAAGGAGTTTAAAAAAAGGGGCATTGTAATTCATCTAACTATGTATGGAGAAAGTATAAATGAAAGAATAAATGTTATTAAGGAACACCTTAAAAATGGGGAAAATATATTAATAATAATTGGAGGAGAAAAGGTACCAAATGAAACCTATGAATTGGCAGATTATAACATATCCATTGGAAATCAGCCCCATTCAGAAGTTGCAGCCCTTGCCATATTCTTAGATAGACTATTTGAAGGAAAAACACTCTACAAAGACTATCCTGATGGAAAAATAAAGATTATACCCTCAAAAAAGGGTAAAAAAGCAATACTTAATGAACAAAACTATCCCCAATTAATAAAAAAACTTTAATTTCAAAGGAATTTATAAAGACAAAAAACAATTATTAAAAAATAATTAAAATCAAAAAAATAAAATAAAAAAGTAGAAAATAATGAAAATAAAATAAAAAAAGATTTTAAAATATTAAAAAGAGTTAATGTATTAAAAAAATAGAAATTCTATCCTTACAACCCTCATGCTCCCAAGAGATGAGATGGCAGGTGAAATCCTCTGTAGAATAACTTATTAAATTCATTAGGCTAGTAGGGACTTAAATATCCCTTTATTAATATTTATCTTCTGTTATTATTTTTTTATGTTATTTAATTATAAGTTAAAGTTATGTGTTTTACTGTAAATAGAAATAATTAAAATTTTATTTTTAAAACATTAAATATTACATATCTGGTGAGATTATGATATTAAGTGATAAGGATATTTTTCACCATATTGAATTAGGGGATATATCCATTGAACCATTTAACTCTAATTTTGTTGGGCCCTGTTCCTATGATGTTACCCTTGGGGATGAATTTATAATATATGATAGTGAGGTATATGATTTAAAGAAAAAACTTGATCATAAGACATTTCAAATAAAAAACGCCATAATGGTATGTCCATTATGTTTTAAGTTAGATGAGGATAAGATAAATTATTATAAAGAAAAATATAAGGTAGATAGGGTAGTAAATGGAGGATTATTAGGTACTACAATAGAATATATAAAACTTTCAAATAATATATGTGCACAATACCAGGGAAGAAGTTCCTTTGGAAGAGTATTTTTACAGTCCCATCAAACTGCAGGATGGATAGATGCAGGATTTATGGGTAAAATAACATTGGAAATTGTGGCCTATGATAAACCAGTTATACTTTATAAGGGACAGAGAATTGGACAGTTAATATTTTCTAAGACCAACTCCCCTGCAAGTATTGGCTACTGCGATAGAAAACACTCTAAGTATGGGGGACAAAAATCTGTAATGCCTTCATTGATATTTAAAGAGTTTAATAAATAAAAATAATTAAATTAATACAAAGAATACCATAAACAATTATAATTATAGCAAAAAAATTTATAAACAAAAAACTTTAATTTCAAAAAAATTTCTATAAAATAATAATAGTACAAAAATTGAATAATAAATAAAATATAAAAAATTACAAAATTATATTAAAAAATATTCAAAAAATTAAAAAAATAATAAAAAAATAAGAATATTTAAAATAGAATAATAAAATAAAATTGATAATCTAAAATCTTAAATATTTAAAAAAGTGCAAATGCATAAAAAATAGAAATCCTAATCATTACCTTCATGCTCCAAGTACTGAGAAAGCAGGCCATCCTTTAAAGAGTATTATAAATTTACATATGGTCTAGAATAGGGACTTAAAATAGTTCTCTTTAACAATGTTTTTATTCCATATATTGTTTTTATTATTAAATTTCATGTTAGAAATATAAATTTAAAAATTAATCGTTTTAACCATAATATTTTATTATATACTATAAAATTAAAGATTTATAATATTTATAATAACATATTAAAATTATTCTTTATCTAAAATTAAATAGGAGGATAAAATGTATATTCCAGAGGAAATACTTGAAACAATTAGAATGATAGAATATGAAAATTTAGATATTAGGGCAACTACCATGGGTATAAATCTAAGGGATTGTGCCTGTGAAGATATTGATAAATTAAGGGAAAATATATACGAAAAAATAGTATTAAATGCTGAAAATCTTGTAGATGTGGCTGAAAGGGTATCCAAAAAATACGGTATTCCAATAGTTACAAAGAGAGTCTCTGTTACTCCAATAAGTCTAATAGTGGGTAGTGCTCTAAAGGATATGGAGAGGAAGGAATCCATTAGAGAGTGTGCAAAAATAGGAGAAATCTTAGATAAGGCTGCCAAAGATATTAATATAGATTTTATTGGAGGATACTCTGCACTTGTTCATAAGGCCACAACAAAGGAGGAAGGAATACTAATGGATTCCATACCCTTTATGATGGAGAAAACCAAGAGGGTATGCTCCTCAGTTAATGTGGCAACTACCAAAAGTGGAATAAATATGGATGCCATAAGAAGAATGGGGGAGGTAATTAAGGAAACTGCCAACATGACGGAAGATGCCATTGGATGTGCAAAATTGGTGGTGTTTGCAAATGCTCCTGAGGATAATCCCTTTATGGCTGGAGCCTTCCATGGAGTTGGAGAGGGGGATGTAGTAATAAATGTTGGAGTTTCAGGGCCTGGTGTGATAAGGGCCATTGTTGAGAAATTAAAGGGAAAGGATATAGGCACCCTCTACAACGAAATTAAAAAAACTGCCTTTAAAATTACACGAGTGGGGGAACTTATAGGAAGAGAAGTATCCAAGGAGTTAAAAGTCTCTTTTGGGATTGTGGATTTATCCCTTGCTCCAACCCCTGCAAAGGGGGACAGTATTGCCAACATATTGGAGGCTATGGGGCTTGAGAGATGTGGTACCCATGGAACAACTGCAGCACTTGCACTATTAAATGATGCTGTTAAAAAGGGAGGTTCCATGGCTGCAAGTTATGTAGGGGGATTAAGTGGTTCATTTATTCCTGTAAGTGAAGATGCAGGTATGATAAAGGCTGTAGAGGATAAGGCATTAAGTTTGGATAAATTGGAGGCCATGACATGTGTGTGCTCAGTGGGTCTTGATATGATTGCCATACCAGGAAAAACATCCCCATCCACCATATCTGCAATAATAGCCGATGAAATGGCAATAGGGGTGATTAACAAAAAAACAACAGCAGTTAGAATAATTCCAGTGCCAAATAAGGATGTAGGGGATTATGTGGAATATGGAGGATTATTAGGAAAGGCTCCAATAATGGCTGTAAATGAATACTCCTCTGAAGAGTTCATAAAAAGGGGAGGAAAAATACCTTCTCCAATCCATTCATTAACCAATTAAAAAAAATAAATAAAGGGGTTATTATGAGTAAAGTATGTGTTTTAAGTGGGGGCTTGGACTCTACAGTGGCAACAATGGTTGCAAGTATGGAGGATAAGGAGATATACACTTTAACCTTTGATTATGGGCAAAGAGCAGTATTAAGGGAAATAAACTCTGCAAAGAAAATATCCAATATATTGGGGGCAAAACATAATGTTATTAAACTTGAGTTTTTAAAGGAATTTGGTGAAAGTGCCCTAACCAATAGGGATAAAAGTGTTCCCAGATTAAAAGAAGAGGATTTAAATAATTTTGAAAGAACCATAGAGACTATGAAATCTGTATGGGTTCCAGGGCGTAATATGGTTCTATTTTCAATAGCCTCAAGTTTTGCAGAATCCATTGGAGCCAATGAAATATATGCGGGATTAAATAAAGAGGAGGGCTCAACATTCCCAGATAATACTCTAAACTTTGTAAATAGATTTAACAGTTTATTGGAGTATGGTACTTTAAGGGATATTAAATTAAAAACTCCACTGTATAACTTACATAAACCTGAGATCGTCAAATATGGTAAGGAACTTGAGGATAAATTGGGAATAAATATCTTAAAATATAGTTATTCTTGCTACCATGATAATGGAGAGGATTTTTTACATTGTGGAACCTGTGAAAGTTGTATTAGAAGAAAAAGGGCATTTATTGAAAGTAATATTGAAGACCCTACTAAATATATAGAATAAGTTAAGTAATAAGGTAATAAAAAGTAAAATAATTATAAAATAAAAAAATAAAATTATAATAAAAACAATACTAAGGGTGATTAGCATATACATAGGTAGATTTTTAGTGATGGGGAAAACAGAAAATGGAAAGGCCTTTATTTCCTATAGAGTATCCAGTAGAAGTTTTCCAAATAGAAAGGCTATAATTAAAGACAATACTATATCCATAGTACCCAATAGTATTGAGGATATTTTTAATAATCCTTATATTATGTATAATTCATTAAAGATAGTAAAAAACAAGATAATTGCAACAAATGGTTCTCATACTGATGTTATAAGTGATAAAATAGAGTTAGGACTTCCAATAAGGGATGCCTTAGCATATTCTCTTATTACTATGGATTACGAAAAGGACCAATACAATACCCCAAGAATAGGGGGAGTTTTAAGTGAAGGAGAGAGTTATTTAGGGTATGTTTCAGATAAGGATATTAGAGTATGTAAAGTCACCCTTGAAGATGGGAAGGGATATTATTTAGGTACCTATGGAGCTTGTAATATATCAAGGGACCAAATAATACCTGTAATTGGAGAAAATCCTAAGGAAATCTGTAAATATATTATGGAGTATGAGGAATTTGATAATCCAGTATGCTGTGCTACTGCTATTATAGAGGATAAAAGAATAAAGATGGATGTTTTTAATTTATAGAATATGAAAATTTATAAAAAAAATTAAAATAAAATTATTATAAAGAATAAATTTCAAAATATAAAAATTTTATTTTTATTTAATTATTTTATTCCTTATTACTTTAAACTACTTTTTTATTTTAATTTAATATAAATCTTATAAATTATGAAATTTATTATTTTTATTTGATTATTTTAATTTTTAATTAATTATAATTTAATTTAAATTATTAATTTAGATTGGTGTAATTATGAAAACACAACCAATAGATAATGAAACTTACAAGGAATTTATAGGATGCATAATAAAAAAACTACTGCAAAAAAGGGAGGTATTAAAAAAACTGCCCCCTAAAAAAAAGAAACAAAAAATTGAAGACATTAAGGGAGAATGTATAAGAAAATACAATTTAAAAGTAGGTTTTCCTCCCAATTCAGAAATCATAAAGTATGCTACAGAGGAGGAAAAAAAAGAATTAATATCTTTACTTAGAAAAAAGCCCATAAGAACCCTATCAGGGGTGGCAGTTGTATCTGTCATGACTTCTCCTGAAAAATGTCCCCATGGTAAATGTATCTTCTGTCCAGGAGGCACTGAAAGTATATTTGGAGATGTACCTCAAAGTTATACTGGTAAAGAGCCTGCTACCATGAGGGGCCTTATGTATAACTTTGACCCCTACCTCCAAACTATGGAGAGGATAAAACAACTTAAAAAGGTGGGACATCCTACAGATAAAGTGGAACTTATTATAATGGGAGGAACCTTTCCAGCAAGGGACATAAGATATCAGGATAACTTCATAAAGGGTTGCTTAGATGCCCTAAATGGGAGACCCTCAAAAACCCTTGAGGAATCTCAGAAAATAAATGAAAGGGCAAAGCATAGGTGTGTTGCCCTTACAATAGAAACACGGCCAGATTATTGTAAAGAGAAGGAAATAAACCAGATGCTTAAATTAGGTACTACAAGGGTAGAATTGGGGGTTCAAACAATATATAATGATATTTTAAAGTATGTTGAGAGAGGACATACTGTTGAGGATACCATAAGGGCTACTCAACTTTTAAAGGATAGTGGCTTAAAGGTCTCCTATCATATTATGCCAGGCCTGCCTGGTTCCTCAATTGAGCAGGATAGAGAGGTGTTCCGTGAGATATTTAATAACCAGGATTTTAAACCTGATTTAATAAAAATTTATCCCTGTCTTGTAATAGAAGATACTAAACTATATCAACTATGGAAAAAAGGAGAATTTAAGCCAATGGATTATAAGGAAGCCATAGATTTAATTGTATATGCCAAATCAATAATGCCAAAGTGGGTTAGGACCTCAAGGATACAGAGGGACATTCCAGCAACAGTTATTGAGGAGGGGGTTAAAAAGAGCAATTTAGGAGAAATAGTATATAAAACTCTGGATAAAAGAGGCATAAGGTGTAAATGTATAAGATGTAGGGAGGTTGGGCATGTAATATACAAGAGGGGAATATACCCCAATCCTGAAAACATAAAACTATGTAGAGAGGACTATATGGCAAGTGGAGGTCATGAAATATTCCTATCCTATGAAGATATTAAGAAGGACATTCTCATAGGATATTTAAAATTGAGAATACCCTATAAACCCTTTAGGCCAGAAATAGATGACAAAACTGCACTGGTTAGACAATTACATGTTTGTGGTCAGGAGCAAGAATTACTAAGAGAAAGGGGACCTAAAAAAGAGGAAGCCTGTGAAAATGAGTTGGAGGTATTTTGGCAACATAGGGGCTATGGTAGGGCCCTATTAAAGGAGGCTGAGAGAATAGTGAGGGAGGAGTTTCATTATAATAAAATATTTATAACAAGTGGTATAGGTGTAAGGGAGTACTATAGGAAATTGGGATACAGGAGGATTGGGGCCTATATGGGAAAGATATTAAAAAATTAAAATATAAAGTAAATAAATTAAAAATAATTATAAATGAATAAAAAAATTAACAAAAATATAATAAAATATAATAAGACATAATAAGGTAAAATGAACAATAAAAAATAAAATTTGATAATTAAAAAAATTAAATACAAAATTTGCGTATTTTTAAAAAGTATCGTAATAAAAATATGCGTAACAAACATCGAGACTCTCAAGATAAAGCATATGCTAAAAAATAATATTATTAATATTAACTATATTATTTATGAGATAATAGTTAGACTATCCAATACTCAAAACCAAAACTAAGAAAAAAAAGGCCAATACCTGTGGACTTTTAAAGTATAAAGCTAAAGTATAGACATGAAACCTTTATAATAGAAATGTATTTAGGATTCTTTTCTAAGTTAAAGGAAAGAATATTTGATTCAACTCAGAATATTGGAGATCTTTGCAGCACCCTATACCTCTGGAAGCCATTAACTTGACAGTGCCGACATATCCAAAATTTATAATGATTGTTCATCATAATTAATTTAAAAAGAAAATTATATATATATAATACAATTAAAAGGTTTTTGATTAAAAAGTATAATGGAGGTAATCTTGTGGTTGCTATAGATGTCATTAGGGAAATAAAGCATGCAGAAAATGAAGCATTTGAGTTAATAGAAAAGGCTAAAAAAGAAGCCGAAAAAATAAAATTGGATGCAATTGAGGAGGGTAAAAGAATTATATCCAAAGCCGAGGAAGAGGCCCAGGCAAAGGTTAAAATGTTAATATCTCAGAGTGAAGAACTTGCTAAAAAGGAGGCAGAGGATATTAAAAGCGCTGAAGAAAAAAAAATACATGAGATGGTTTCAGTTGCCAAAGTAAAAATACTTTCTCTTAAATTGGAGGATGTATTCAATATCTTAGAATAATTTTAAGAACATCTAATAGAATACTATGAATAATAAATAGAAGGTGGTTTTAGTGAGGCCTGCAAGAATGAACAAACTTAGGGCGGTGATATTAGATGAAAAGATGGATTCCGTTATAAGGGAACTTCATGAAAAGGGTATGGTGGAGTTATATGATTTAACTCCAAAATTGGAGGATCCTGAATGGAGGGCTCTTGTATCTCATTCTACCCCTGCAGAATATGGTAGAGATGTTTCAGCATTGTTAATAAAAACCAATAGGTTTTTAGATCTCTTTGATAATGTTAAATTGGAGGATAACAAGGGAGGATTAAAAGACATATTAAATCCAACTTTGCCAGAAAAAAAGAAAGTATCATTTAAATCAGCAGAGGAAGTAATATCCTATGGAAAATCCATACTGGAAAAAGTTGAAGATGAGGCAATGGAGTATTTCAATAGATTAAATGAATTGGAGAGTAAAAAAAATAACTTGCAACAATTAAAGAAATATGTTGAATACTTATTAGACTTTGATATTGATTTGAAATATGTTAGAGATGGCCCCTATACCTACATAGTTGTAGGATTGGTCCCTGAGGATAAACTATCTAACTTAAAAAAAGAAATATCCAACATAACAGAGGATTACTTTGAAATTATTGAAGGGAAGCCCCTAACCACCGAAGATGGCGAAAGAAAAATTCCTGTTATTATAGTTACATTAAAGGAATATATAGATCAAGTTGGTGCCGAACTAAGAAAGTGGGGTTTTGAGAAATTTGATTTATCCAATCTGGAAGGAACTCCTAAGGAGAACTTAGACAAAATAAATAGGGAAATATCCAATTGTGAAAGTGAAATAAATACAATATTAAGTAAATTGAATGATATTTCCAAAAAATGGTATAGTGAGTTATTGTCATTGCATGAATTATTAGAAATTGAGAAAGAAAGAGCAGAATCATATATTTACTGTGGTAAAACAGAAAGAACTTATTTATTGGAGGCTTGGGTACCTAAGAAACATGCTAACAAAGTAAAGGAAGATATAGAAAAGGCCTCTGATGGATATTCATTTGTTGAAATAGATGATCCTGATGAGCCTGAGGAGAAAATACCAGTAATGCTTGATAATCCAAAATCCGTGAAGCCCTTTGAAATGTTAACAGAAATGTTTGCCCCTCCAAAGTATAATGAGGTGGATCCTACACTTTTAATAGTCCCTGGATTTTTAATGTTCTATGGAATTATGCTTACTGATGCCATTTATGGATTGCTATTGGCCTTAACGGGACTCTTACTCCGGAAGAAACTCGGTAAGGTAAGTGAAGGAGCCTACAACTTAGGATATATTCTAACATTGGCAGGTATTGCAACAGTTATAGCAGGTATATTAACTGGTGGGTACTTAGGAGACTTTTTAAAGCAATTCTTAGGATTTGATATTTACAATACCTATTATGCAGTAGTAAATCCCCTTGGAGATAGTTTGTTCATTGGAGAATCCAATCCGCTATTTAATTTTGGAAATATATCTGTGAATAATGGTCCAATTGCAATATTGCTATTCTCCATAGTTGTGGGAATTATACATCTATTTATTGGATTGTCATTAGGGTTTAAAGAGAATCTTGAAAAGAAAGGGTTTAAAGAAGCCTTTTTAAATCAAGGTATATGGTTATTCCTTATATTGGCCATAGTGGTTGGCTTAGCCATTGGAATGCCAAGTATAATTGGAATAGCTGTGGGTATTGTAATGCTTCTATGTATGGCAAAGGGATATATGAGTGGAGGCATACTTGACGCAGGATTGGGAGCCATGGACATTACAGGGTTCTTAGGGAATGTATTATCCTATGCAAGGCTTTTGGCATTATGTTTGGCCACAAGTGGTCTTGCAATGGCTGTAAATATTATGGCCAAATTGCTTGGAGATAGTGTTCCAGTAATTGGGGTGGTATTGGCTATAATAATGCTTTTACTTGGGCACACCTTTAACTTTGTAATGAATGGTCTTGGGGCCTTTATACACTCTTTAAGATTGCACTATGTAGAGTTCTTTGGACAGTTCTATGAAGGAGGAGGTAAGAAATTTAACCCATTTAGGGCTAAAAGAGAATATACTGATGTTGGCAATTAAATTAATTAATAATTTCCTTTAAATATTTTTTAATTAAAATAAAATTATAAAAAATAAAAAAATAAACAAGAATAAAGTATCTAATAAAAAAAATCATTATATGGAAAAAAAATAATAAAAAATAAATAAAATTAAGGTGATAGAGATGGTATTTGAAAATCCATTATTACTTGGAGCCGTTGGAGCAGGTTTAGCAGTAGGTATTGCAGGATTGGGATCTGGTATTGGAGCAGGTATTGCTGGAGCCAGTGGTGCTGGAGTAATTGCAGAGGATCCCTCTAAATTTGGTACTGCCATAGTATTTCAGGCTTTACCTCAGACACAGGGGCTTTATGGATTTCTTGTTGCAATTCTTATATTATTCGTATTTAAAACTGCACCTGAATGGGCCATGCTTGGTGCAGGGGTTGCCACAGGTTTGGCAGGTTTATCAGCAATTGGTCAGGGCATAGCCTCATCAGCAGGTCTTGGTGCCGTTGCCGAAGATGATGGAATATTTGGTAAAGCCATGGTTTTCTCAGTTCTTCCAGAGACTCAGGCCATCTATGGTTTGTTAGTGGCTATTCTCTTATTAGTTGGAGTATTCAGTGGAGAGGGTGTTGCCACAATAGCAGCATTAGGTGCAGGGTTGGCAGTAGGATTTGCAGGTCTTTCAGGTATTGGACAGGGTATTACGGCAGCAGGGGCCATTGGAGCAACTGCAAGGAACTCTGATGCCATGGGTAAAGGTCTTGTTTTGGCTGTAATGCCAGAGACATTTGCTATATTTGGTTTATTGATAGCCATATTAATCATGCTTGGAATCATGTTCTAACTATAAAATAATTTTCATTAATTTTTTTAATTATTATTTTATTTTTTTATTAAAAGGTGGAAAAATATGGGAGCCGATAAAATAACTTCCAAAATATTAGAGGATGCAGAAATAAATGCTAATTCAATTAAGTCTAAAGCACAGATTGAAGCAGATAAAATATTAGAGGATGCTAAAAGGGAAGCTGAAAAAAGAAAAAATGAGATTATTAAGAAGGGAGAAAAAGAGGCTGAAATGATAAAAAATAGAATAATTGCAGAAGCGAGATTAAATGCCAGAAAGAAAATGCTTAAAGAAAGGGAGAACTTAATTGAAATGGCCATTGAAAAGTTAAAGGAAGATTTAATAACATTACCGGAAAAAGAGGAATATAGCACATTACTCTTTAAATTGATAATTGAAGGAATAATTTCTGTTGGTGGAGGAGAAGTTGTCTTAGAGTTAAATGAAAGGGATTATGAAACAATTGATAGTAAAGTCCTATGGGCAATAGAAAATGAAATGGAAAAACTATTGGAAAAACCAGCAATAGTTAAAAAGAGAGAAGTTGTCAATATAATAGGAGGGTGTATTGTAAAAACCAGTGATAACTCAAAAATTTGCGACAATAGTTTAGAGGCGGTATTTGAAAGAAACTTGGAAGATATTAAAGTAAAAGTAGCAGAATTATTATTCTAATAGAGGGGCAAATTAAATAACTATCTAAGGTGATTCTAAAATGGAAATATCTCAAATAATTGCTGGGTTGCCTTCCAATATATTTATAATATTGATGGTGTTGGCAGGTATTGTAATATTCTTAGTATTGATAATCTATATAATAAAGTATTTAATGGAAAATGCCCCTTTTGCATATGTTAATGCCAGAGTAAGAAGTATGGAGTCAAGATTATTGGATTCTCAAAAGTTGGATAAATTAATAGAATCTGGTGATATTGTTGAGGTTATAGATATATTGGAGGATACAGATTATGGTGCTTATATAACTACCTCAAATGATGCACTATTAATTGAAAAGAGTCTTGATATGTATCTTGCCCATGTTTATAAGGTGCTATCAGATATCTCTCCAGGAAAGTCCAAAAAAATATTAAAATTATTTGAAAAAAAATATGATGTCCAAAATATTAAGACAATACTAAGGGCAAAACATGTTGGAATGGATGCAGAAAGTATTTTTGGATTGTTGATTCCTCTAGGGACAATACCTGAAAATAAATTAAGGGAATTATGCGAAGTTAAAACTGTTGATGAGATTATGAATGGTTTAGAGGGTACAAAGTATTCAAAGATACTATCTGAGGAACTTGCCACATATGAGCAAACTGGTAGGTTAATGTCTTTAGAATTGGCATTGGATAAGTATATTCTTGAAAGTCTCTGGCAATCTGCAAATATGGAAGGTACTAATGAGGACATATTTAGGGAATTTATTGGGACAATGGTTGATGTTGAAAATCTAAAAATAATTTTAAGAAGTAAAGTGGATGGGATTTCTTCAGATAATGTTTTAAAATATGTTTTAAAGGCAGGGTATGAACTTCCCCAGTGGAAATTAAAAGAATTGGCAGAATCTGAATCTATCGAAGGAGTAATAAGTTCATTGGAAGGTACCAAGTATGGCACTTTAATCTCAGAGCATTTGGAAGATTATGAAAGGGTCAAAAGTGTATATGTCTTTGAAAGGGCTCTAAATGCATATATTGTAAAGGTTGGAAAGAATCTATCATTAAGGCAGCCCTTTGGAATTGGGCCAATAATTGGATTACTAACCTCCAAAGAGCAAGAGATAAGAAACCTAAAAATGATTATCAAGGGAAAAATAGAGGGATTGCCTTCAAATGAAATAAGAGAATTGATTACAATTTAATAAAAAAATAAAAATAAAGGGATATTATGAAAATTGCTGTGGTTGGAGACCTTGATATGGCTACAGGGTTTAGATTGGCAGGCCTCACAGATGTTTATGAGGTTAATAATAATGATGAGGCCTTAAAGGCCCTTGAAGAGTTAAAGGATAGGGAAGACATAGGCTTAATTATAATTTCAGAAAAACTTGGAGAATCCATTAGGGATAAATTATCCAAATTTAGTAAGATTGTGGTGGAAGTACCTGATAAAAATGGTCCCATTGTTAGAGAGCATGATCCTATAAAAGATTTAGTAAGAAAAGCCGTAGGTATAGAACTTAAATAAAAAAATTAGTTAAATAAAATTAATAAAAATAAAAAATAATTACAATAGTAGAAATAAAAATAATAGGTGTAATAGTAAATTAGAATAATAGCAATAATAAAAGTTTAAAAAATTAATTATGTTGAGGTGAAATTTATGGTTTTAGGTAAGATTGTGAAAATAGCAGGGCCTGTTGTTGTAGCCGAAAATATGAAGGGATCCCAAATGTATGAAGTTGTTAAAGTAGGGGATGAAAAATTAACTGGTGAAATTATCCAACTAAAGGATGATAGAGCCGTTATTCAGGTTTATGAGGAAACTACTGGTATAAAACCAGGAGAACCTGTTGAAGGTACTGGAGCCCCTCTATCTGCAGAATTGGGCCCTGGTATGTTAAAGGCAATATATGATGGTATTCAAAGACCATTAACTGCAATTGAATCCAAGACAGAAGATATATTTATTCCTAGGGGAGTTACTGTGCCTTCATTACCTAGGGATATAAAATGGGAGTTTGTACCTACTGTAAAGGTTGGAGATTATGTTGAAGGGGGAGATGTTATAGGAACTGTTGATGAAACAAAATCCATTGTTCATAAGATATTGATCCCTGTTGGAATAAATGGAAAAATCAAGGAGATAAAATCTGGAAAATTCACAGTTGAAGAAACTGTTGCAATAGTGGAAACTGAGGATGGGGAAGAAAAGGAAATTATTATGATGCAAAAATGGCCTGTAAGAAAGCCAAGGCCATATAAAGAGAAATTACCTCCTGTAATTCCGTTAATTACTGGCCAAAGGGTAGAAGATACATTCTTTGGTCTTGCAAAGGGAGGTGCCGCTGCAATCCCTGGTCCCTTTGGTAGTGGTAAAACAGTTACTCAGCACCAACTTGCAAAATGGTCAGATGTGGATATTGTAGTATATATTGGATGTGGTGAAAGAGGAAACGAGATGACAGAGGTAATTGAGGAATTCCCCCATTTAGATGATATTAAAACTGGAAATAAATTAATGGACAGAACTATATTGATAGCAAACACTTCAAACATGCCTGTTGCAGCAAGGGAGGCTTCAGTATATACTGGGATTACAATAGCGGAGTACTTTAGGGATATGGGGTGTGGTGTGCTCTTAACTGCAGATTCAACATCAAGATGGGCCGAGGCCATGAGGGAAATTTCAGGAAGATTGGAGGAGATGCCAGGGGAAGAAGGTTATCCTGCCTACCTTGCCTCAAGATTGGCTCAGTTCTATGAAAGGGCTGGAAGGGTCACTTGCTTAGGTAAGGAAGATAAACAAGGATTTATATGTATTGTGGGGGCTGTTTCGCCTCCAGGGGGGGACTTCTCAGAGCCTGTTACCTCCAACACCTTGAGAATTGTTAAGGTATTCTGGGCATTGGATGCAAACTTAGCAAGAAGAAGGCACTTCCCAGCAATTAATTGGCTACAGAGTTATTCCCTTTACTTAGATGACATCTCTGGATGGTGGGAAGAGAATACAGGTTCTGATTGGAGAGTATTAAGAGATGGGGCTATGAATCTATTACAGAAAGAGGCTGAATTGCAGGAAATAGTTCAATTGGTAGGTCCTGATGCCCTTCCAGATAGGGAGAGGGTAATTTTAGAGATTGCAAGGATGCTTAGAGAGGACTTTTTACAGCAAGATGCCTTTAATGAAATAGATAGTTATTGTTCTCCAATGAAGCAATACACAATGTTAAAAATAATTATGACACTATACAACAGGGCATTAGATGCTGTTGAAAAGGGTGCAGATCCATCAGATATATCAAAAATGTCTGTTAAGGGAGATATTGCTAAAATGAAATATATTCCAGAGGATGAATTTTTAAATAAAGTTGCTCCAGAGATCTTGGAAAAAATAGATAAAGAATTGGATTTACTGATAAATAAGTAAGATAATATAAAATAAAAAAATAATTAAATATTTTAATAAATATTATAATTTTATAAATTTTAATAAAGAGTCTTAAAAAAGATAAAAAAAATTAAAATAATTATTTAAAAAATATAAAATATATAATCCCCAAATATTTTTAAAAGAAAGGAGGGTTAAAATGGATGCTTTAGAAAAGTATGTGGAATATACTTCAGTATCAAGTGTTGCAGGTCCATTATTAATAGTAGAAGGAGTTAAAGGAGTTGCCTATGGAGAAATAGTAAATATAACCTGTCCTGATGGTGAAAAGAGAACAGGTCAGGTCTTAGAGGCAAGGGAGGATATTGCAGTTGTTCAGGTTTTTGAGGGTACCACTGGATTAAGTACAAATGAGACCAGGGTTAGATTCACTGGAGAAACTGCAAAAATCGGTGTTTCTCCTGAAATGCTTGGTAGAATATTTAACGGTGCAGGGAAGCCCATAGATGGCGGATCTGAAATCATACCTGAAAAAAAGATGGATATTAATGGATACCCATTAAATCCTGTCTCTAGAAAGAGCCCTAATGATTTTGTTCAAACAGGTATATCCACAATTGATGGAACAAATACCCTTGTTAGAGGGCAGAAGTTACCTATATTTTCAGGTTCTGGTCTCCCTCACAATCAATTGGCAGCCCAGATTGCAAGACAGGCTAAAGTTAGGGGAGAAGGAGAGCAATTTGCTGTGGTGTTTGCGGCAATGGGTATTACTGCTGAAGAATCAAATTACTTTATGGATGAATTTAAAAAGACAGGAGCTCTTGAAAAGGCAGTGGTATTTATTAACCTTGCAGATGACCCTACCATTGAAAGAATCCTTACTCCAAGAATTGCATTAACTACGGCAGAATACCTTGCTTATGAAAAGGATATGCACGTTTTGGTTATATTAACTGACATTACAAACTATTGTGAGGCTTTAAGGGAAATTGCTGCAGCCAGAAATGAGGTTCCAGGTAGAAGGGGCTATCCTGGGTACATGTATACTGATCTTGCTACTCTCTATGAGAGGGCTGGAAGGGTTAAGGGAAGAAAGGGTACTATTACACAAATACCTATATTAACCATGCCTCACGATGATATTACCCACCCAATTCCTGATTTAACAGGTTATATTACTGAGGGGCAAATAGTGCTCTCAAGGGAACTTAACAGAAAGGGAATATATCCTCCAATAGATGTATTACCATCACTTTCAAGACTTGCTGGGAATGGACAAGGACCTGGAAAAACAAGGGAAGATCATTCAAAGGTTATAAGCCAGGTGTATGCTGCATATGCTGAAGGTAGAAGTTTAAGGGATCTTGTGGCTGTAGTAGGTGAAGAGGCACTTACTGAAAGAGATAGGGCCTATTTAAGGCTGGCAGAGGAATTTGAAAAGAAATTTGTCCAACAGGGGAAGGACGAAGATAGAAGTATTGAAGAAACTTTAGATATAGTTTGGGAATTACTTACTATATTACCAAGGGAGGAATTAAAGAGAGTTCCTGAGGATATGATAAAAAAATATCTTCCAAAGAAATAATTAATAATTTATTAAAATTTTTTTTATTTTTTTATTTTTTCGTTTTATTTTTTTACCATATACTAAGAGGGATAAAATGGCAGATATCAATCCTACAAGGATGGAATTATTAAAACTTAAAAATAAAATTAAACTTGCCCAAAAGGGGCATAAACTATTAAAGCAAAAAAGAGATGCATTAATAATGGAGTTTTTTGAAATAATTGATCAGGCATCAGGTATAAGGGAGAAGGTTAATAATGCTCTAATTAGAGCCTATAAAAATTTAGTATTATCTCAGGCCATAATGGGTACCCTATCTGTTAAAGAAGTATCCTTTGCTTCAAAGAATCCTGATATCAAATTGGATATGGATACTAGGAACATTATGGGGGTTACAGTTCCAGTTATTGAAGTAGAAAATGTTAAAAGAGACATATCAACAAGGGGTTATGGCCTCTATAATACCACCTCAAAAGTTGATGAGGCTGCAAGAGATTTTGAGGAGGCTTTGGAACTTATCGTGGAGTTGGCTGAAATAGAAACTTCAATAAAATTACTTGCAGAGGAGATAATTACAACAAAGAGAAGGGTAAATGCTTTGGAGTATGTTGTGATTCCAAGAATGGAGGAGATGAAAAAATACATTGCCATGAGACTTGATGAAATGGAGAGGGAAAACTTCTTCAGATTGAAACTAATAAAGGGAAGAATTGGTGAAGGAGAGGAGGCTTAATAATTTTAATTTAAAATAATAATATAACAATAATTCAATAACATAAAATAATCTAATAACATAACCAAAGTAAAAATTAAATAATGTTATAACCTTGGTGATTTTATGTTTAAAATTGGTGGCATTGTTTTTGATATTGAGGAATCCCTTAAGAAAAAGGAATCTCCTGGAAAAATAAAATTGGAAATCAGAGGTAAAAGACTGCTAATTATAGCAGATGAAAAGGTAGAACTTAAAAAGGGAGAGATTACTAACATAAAGATAAAAAATATAGATATTGAGCCATATACCTTGACCTTTATAGATGCCTATGAAAAGCATCCTATGGGTTCAGTTATATCAATTGGTGAGGAAATTTCACTACCCTTTGACTCTAAAAGAAGAGGAGATTATGGGGTATTTATAGCCTTTAAGGATGGGGTTGTCAATAAGGGGGATGTAATTGGATGTGTAGTATTAATTCATTTGGATCTGGAGTAATTTATTAAGGATGGGATTGTATTGTATTTAAATTTATATGACATTTTTTTATATTATTTATTTTTCATTGGGAGATAATTTTTTCTTAATAAATATGATGATGATTTTTTTGGGTTTTAATTGGAAGTAGTACATTTTTTAATGTGATAGTTTTTTTTAAGGCCGAATAATTTTATATTGATTCTTTAAATTCCATCATTTTCTAAATAATAATTTTTTATTTTATTACAATTAATAGTGATATAAAGAAGATCAATATAATATTTATAACTTTTTATTATTATATTTATTAATTTTTTATGTTTGTTGAAATTATTAGTATTTTAAAAATAAAAAATAAAATTAATAATAAATAAATATCGGGTAGATTAACAATGATAGATTCCAAAACTAAACTTTTAGGGCTTATTGGTCATCCAGTAGAGCATTCTTTATCACCTATTATGCATAATGAAGCATTAAGAGATAAGGATTTAAATTATGTTTATTTAGCATTTGATGTGCATCCAAATAATTTAAAGTATGTTGTCAATGGAGCAAAGGCCCTTGGAACATTTTCAGGATTCAATGTTACGGTGCCCCATAAGATAGAGATAATTAAATACCTAGATGAAATAGATAGGGAGGCCCAACTTATAGGGGCCGTTAATACTGTAAAAATTAATGACAATAGAGCAATTGGATACAATACCGATGGCTTAGGAGTTAGAATGTCCCTTGAAGAGGAGATAGGAAGAGTAATGGGAAAAAATATTTTAGTAATTGGTGCAGGAGGTGCTGCAAGGGCAGTATCATTTGAATTGGCAAAGAATAACTCCATAACTATTGTTAATAGAACAGTTGAAAATGCAAAAACCTTGGCCGCGGATATATCTAAGAAATTAAATAAAAATGTATGTTATGGAGGTCTAAATATAGATATTGAGGATTATGATATACTTATTCACACCACCCCCGTTGGTATGTATCCCAATATCAATACAAAGCCCCTAATAGATGTGAATAAAATTAACAAAGATATGGTAGTAATGGATTTAATATACAATCCAAGGGAAACTGTTCTCTTAAAAGAATCCAGAAAGAGAGGGGCAAAAACCATCAATGGGCTTGGAATGTTAATTTATCAGGGGGCCATAGCCTTTGAGATATGGACCGGTGTGAAACCAGATGTTAATGTTATGAAAAGAAAAATAGAAAATATCATTTAATCTACTTTCCGTCAAAAAATATATATTATTGTCAAGAACATAAAATATTTTAAACCTTTTTTCTATTTAAATCTATAACATAATAATCTTAAATCTACTTATTTTTTATCTTATATTTATTTTTTAATAGATATATAAATGGCTTTTAGGGTTATAACCTAAGGTAAAGATTCTAAAGTATTTCCCTTTATTTTTTATCCTTTCATTATCATTAATATTATTTATATATAGATTATAATTAAATTATATTTAAATTATAATTAAATTTTTAAATATAAATGGTGATTCTAAATGGATTTTAAAAGATATTTAATATTTACGCATTATGGAGCATTTCTTTTTGAATATGGAGGGGATTCTAAAAATTTAACCATTGATAGTATAAAACATTATAAAATATTTAATGAAGATGAGATTCCTAAGATTATGTGTGATTTAAGAAATGGAAATTTTGAAATAATAGAGAGTTTAAAAAAGGAATGGAATTTAAATGATAATAATGAAAATGAATGTAAACGAAACCACATTAACAATAACTCTAAAAACATAACAGTTGAAGAAATTATTGTAGAATACTTGGAGGATAAGCCCACAGTCCCTGGGAACTTTGTAAGGGAAAATATATACAACATAGGCAAAAAATATGGTGTTTTTGAAAATTACGAAGATTTTATTGAAAAATTAAATCTATGGACCACTGAATTTACAAAATTGCTAATGAAGGAATCCTCTGAAAAAAAGGATAAACTAATAATACAGACTGTAAGTGCATTGGATGACTTGGATGAAACCTTAAATTTATTTTCTGAGAGGCTTAGGGAATGGTATTCCTTATATTTTCCAGAAATGGATAAATTAATAAAAAAACATGACCTCTATGTGGATTTAATATCAGAATATTTCAATAGGGAAAACTATACAAGAACTAGATTGAAGAAAACACTGCCATCAAAACTTGCCAGAACACTATCCACTGCTGCAAAGAATTCAATGGGGGCAGAATTGTCTGAAAGGGATTTATCCACCATAAAATTATTTGCAGAGGAAGTAAAATCCATGTATTTACTTAGAAAAAAACTTCAAGATTACTTGGAAGAGTTAATGAAAGAAATAGCACCAAATCTAACAAAATTGGCAGGTCCCTCATTAGGGGCAAGGTTAATAAGTTTAACAGGGGGAATAGATAGATTATCAAAACTCCCTGCCTCAACAATACAGGTACTTGGAGCAGAAAAGGCATTATTTGCACATTTAAGGGAGGGAGCACAGCCTCCTAAGCATGGAGTAATATTTCAACATCCCTTTATTCAGTCCTCCCCCTGGTGGATTAGGGGTAAGGTAGCAAGGGCTCTTGCCTGTAAATTATCCATTGGAATTAGGGCTGATGTATTTGGAAATTATATTGCAGAGGAACTTATGGAATCCCTAAGTAAAAAGGTTGAAAGTATAAAGGAAAAAAACCCAGAACCTAAAAGAAAAAAGTCAGTAAATAGGGACAGGAAAAAAACAGGAAACGTAAGGGGAAAAAGAAAAAATAGAGAAGAAAAGGAAAAAAAGGAAGAAAAGGGTAAAAAGGAAAAAAAAGGAAAAAATATTCCGAGAAAAGGAAAAACTAAGAATAAAAAGGATAATAAAAAAAATAATATGAATAATAAAATTAAAAATAAAGATAATATCTCTAAAAAAAAGAAAGGGAGAAAGATAATTGGAAAAACCTCTTCTAAATTTTAAATTAATCTTATTTAAGAATAATATATTTTAATAAATTATTGGGTGGTATTTTGAAAATCAAAGAAATTTTTAATAATGTTTATGAAATTGATCTTGGAGATGGGATAAAAAGAATAGGCACAAAGTCTTTAGTACCATCAAAAAGGATATATGGAGAGAAATTGGTTGAGATAGATGGAATAGAGTATAGAATATGGAATCCCAATAAAAGTAAATTATCTGCTGCTATAATAAATGGATTAAAGAATATGCCAATAAAAAGGGGAAGTAAAGTTCTTTATTTGGGATCTTCGGCAGGTACTACTCCTTCACATGTTGCAGATATAACTGAAAATTCTCCAATTTATTCTGTAGAGTTTGCATCAAGAATTATGAGGGAGTTTCTGGAAGTATGTAAGGATAGGAAAAATTTAATACCAATATTGGGGGATGCCCATATGCCAAATACCTATTCCAATATTGTTGAGACTGTGGATGTAATATTTGAGGATGTTGCTCAACCAAATCAAGGAGAAATACTCGTTAAAAATGCTGAATGGTTCTTAAAGAAAAATGGATATGGGATGATTTCAATTAAGGCAAGAAGTATTGATGTAGTAAGGGATCCTAAGGAAATATTTATGGAGCAAAAGGAGATATTAATAAAAGGTGGCTTTGAGATAGTTGATGAGGTGAATATTGAACCATTTGAAAAGGATCATATATTATTTGTTGGAATCTGGAAGGGAAAATAAAATAAAGTAAAATAATCAACTAAATAAACATAATTATCATTTTTTAAGAGGGAAGGTCTAGGTAGTATAACAGTGCTGCAAGTATTTTTTCCTTTAATATTTTCTTTATTCTTCTTAAAGATTCCTTTTGATTTCATATATTGGATAATAACTGTGGATTTCATAACAATATATAGATAATACTAATAACTTTTGGAATAAGTTTTATCTTGACAGTCTCCTCCTCTATGTATTTAACCATAATTAAATTATAAATAAAATATAAATATTAAAATCAATATATGAATATCTTACAGTTTATAATAGTTTATTTTATAATATTTTTTTTAATTATTGTTTTTTTTGAGTATTTAACAAAAAATAGTAATATTTAATATAAATTAAATCTAAATATTAAGTGGTGATACTTTGGCAGAATATGTGGAATTTATTCAGGGAAACTTAGCAAGTGTAAAGGGAGCAATTAAAGCAGGTTGTAGGTTTTTTGGGGGCTATCCCATAACTCCATCAACTGAGATAGCAGAGGGTATGGCAAAGGACCTTCCAAAGGTAGGAGGGTACTTCGTTCAGATGGAAGATGAACTTGGAGCCATAGCAAGTGTAATTGGTGCAAGTTGGGCAGGTTATAAGGCAATGACTGCAACATCAGGCCCTGGTTTAAGTTTATTTATGGAAAATATAGGTTATGCCTACATGACAGAGACTCCCTGTGTAATAGTGGATGTTCAAAGGGGGGGTCCTTCAACTGGCCAACCAACCTATGCAAGCCAGGGGGATATGATGCAGATAAGATGGGGCTCCCATGGAGATTATGAACCAATAGCCTTTGCTCCATCCTCAGTTCAGGAGATGTATGATTACACAATTATGGCCTTTAATTATGCAGAAAAATATAGAGTACCAGTATTTGTTATGGCTGATGAGGTATTGGGCCACATGAGAGAAAAAGTAAGGTTGCATGATGATATTCCAATAATCAATAGGGCCCTACCTGAGGAAAAACCATGTAAAAAGCCATTTCCCTTTGATAAAGAAGTTTCTGAGATGCCAGTATTTGGAAAGGGTTATAACATACATGTTACAGGGCTAACTCATGATGAGAGAGGATATCCAGATGTATCTCCTGAGACCCATGATAAGTTGGTTAGAAGAATATGCAATAAAATATTAAATAATAAAGAGGACATAATAAAGTATGAGGCAAAATACATTGATAGCGAGACTATATTCCTATGTTATGGAACTCCCTCAAGAACTGTTAAATATACTGTGGAAAGTATGAGAAAGGATGGATATGATGTTGGATATTTAAGACTAATAACAGTATATCCCTTCCCTGACAAAGTTGTAAAGAACTTAAAGGCCTCAAAAATCATAGTACCAGAAATGAACTTGGGCCAGATTGTGGAGGAAGTGATGAAGTATAGTAAATGTGAGGTAGTACCCTGCTGTAAAATAGGAGGAGATATACACAGACCTAAGGATTTAATGGCACTTGTGGATTAATTTTAATAATTTATAGGAATTTAAAATAATTAACTTTTTATTTTAATTTTTATTTATTTTTATCATTATTAAAAAGTGGAATTATGAAGGAAACATATAAAGATATTCTAATAGTGATATTAACACTGGCTTTGTTGTTGTTAAGTTCCTATGTTATTATTGATACTATTCAGAACAATAATCAAGGTACTAAGGATACTCAATTTAAGGAGGATGGCTTAAATTTAAAAAATACAGAAAAGGATAACCAATCTAATTATATCGATATAACTCATAATAGGTCCTTATTTTTTAACAGTACAGATGAGAAAAATAAAAAAATTGAATATAATCTAACCAACAATGAGAGTCTATTAAATAACAATAATGCTACACTAAATAACCATGAGGCTCACAATAGTGCAACCAATTACTCTGTCAATTACTCCGATCCTATAAAAAATCATAATTACCCTATAAAA
>DQSV01000023.1 GCA_015663075.1 Methanothermococcus okinawensis
TAACTGCACCTTGACCACCTCTACCGTGGAATCTAACCTCTATCATATATTCACCTCTATAATTGGGAATTTGAATTAAAATAGTAAAAAATATGGGTCATTATATAGGTCATTATTAATCATTATAAATGTTATAGAATATAGTATATAAACCTTTTTATTATTCTACGATTGACGTAATTAGTATATGCAATATACAAAAGCGAGACTATTAAATAAAATCATAAAAGTATATATTCATATCCTGGTTTTAACAATGTGTTTTTTAAATTATTATTTATTGATTAAATTTAAATCGTATTTTTTTAAGTTATTCAATAATTTATTTAATTAATTTTAATTATAGAATATTTTTAGTTAATTCCTCTAAAAAAAGGTGATTCAATGTTGGAAATAAAAGCCAGAGATGGACTTGGAAGGCTTGGAAAATTAAGAATAAACAATAAAACAATTGAAACTCCCACAATAATGCCTGTTTTGCATCCCAATCCAGAGAAACAAACCATTCCAATAGATAAAATTAAAAAATTAACTGATGTAATAATAACCAACTCTTATATAATATACTCCAACCCCAGATTAAAAAATACTGCCGAAGAGAAAGGAATCCATAAATTAATAGGATTTGATAAGATAATAGTTACAGATAGTGGTTCCTTTCAACTTAGCCTCTATGGAAGTATAGATGTGGATCCCTTGGAAATAGTGCAATTCCAAGATAGGATTGGGGTGGATGTTGGAACAATATTGGATATTCCAACGGCACCCTATGTGGATAGAGAAAAGGCTGAAAGGGATTTGGAAGAAACCTTACGTAGAAGTAAATCTGCCATTGAATTAAAGGAAAAAAATAACTATAAGATGCTGTTAAATGGGACTATTCAAGGATCCACCTATATGGATCTAAGAAGGAAAAGTGCTGAAGTTATGGGGAAGTTGAATTTTGATATATATCCAATTGGTGCTGTTGTGCCCCTTATGGAAAACTATCATTATAAAACTGTTGTGGATATTATCCTAACCTCAAAGGAGTACCTACCCACAAATAAACCCATACATCTCTTTGGATGTGGCCACCCAATGTTATTTGCCCTTTCTGTCCTACTTGGATGTGATCTATTTGATAGTGCAGCCTATGCCCTTTATGCAAAGGATGATAGATATTTAACAGAGCATGGGACCTATCATTTAACGGATTTAAAGGACTTAAGTAATTTCCCATGTAACTGTCCCATATGTAATGAGTATTCTCCAAGGGAACTTTTTAATATGGATAAAAGAAACAGAGAGCAACTATTGGCAGAGCATAACCTATATGTTACCTTTGAGGAGATAAATAGAATAAAGGAATCCATTAAAGAAGGTTCCCTTTGGGAACTGGTGGAATTGAGATGTAGAAGTCATCCCAAGTTATTGGAGGCCTATAGACAGGCATTGAAATATATTGAATTTATTGAGAAATTTGATCCAATTACAAAGAAATCAGCATTTTTTTACAGTGGATATGAAAGTATGTTCCGACCTGAAGTAATTAGGCATAAAAAAAGAATACATAGAATAAAATTTGATAAAATATATCTCTCCACAGTATCAAGGGATGTAAATAAGCCCTACAGTGAAAATTTAAATAATTTGCCAAGTGATGTGGATATTCTTATAAAGGATGATGTATTTGGATTGATACCTTTGAATATTGATACTATATATCCTCTATCTCAAAATGAAATACCTGAACTTTACGATATTGAAAGGGAACATAATAAAAAATTTGTAGAGGAGTTTATTAATAAATATAAGGATAAAATAATGGATATTAAAACATATAACTATTATACAAGTTATTATAATTCCAAGGAAAACAAAAATAAAGTAAATAAAGACGTATTAAGAATAGATAGGATGCTCCAATATCAATATGGATTTAAGATACTTGATGAGGGAATTATAAAAAATATTGTAGTAAAGAGAAGTAAAAATACAGGTAGAATAAGAAATGTACTTGTGATAAAGGATGAGAATGAAAAAGAGGTTTTATTTACTCTTAGATCCCATGACAACCTCCTTATACCCGCAAAGGAAGGGGCAAAACTCCTGCATAAAAAAATACCTTTTCCAAAATATAGGGTCGTAGTGGATAAATCTGTTCAAGAATTTGCAAAAAAGGGAAAATCTGTATATGCTAAATTTGTTATTGATTGTGATGAAGAACTTAGACCCTATGAGGAGGTACTTGTTGTAAATGAGGAGGATGAACTTATGGGATATGGTACTACAATATTAAATGGTAGGGAATTAATGGAGTTTAACTATGGTGTTGCAGTTGATATGAGAGGAGGAGTTGATTAATTAAATTGTGGCAAATCCCATAACCATCTCAAATCTATAATTTAAATAATATATAGTGATAAACAACAAATTATAAATTATTTTTGTAATGATAAAAAAATAATAAATGATAAAAAAATAATTATTGATATAAATTTAAAATCGAATTTTTATCTTTAACAAAAATATAAGAATAAAATAAATAGGGGGGTATTTTATTATATATATTGTAAGATAACAAGATTTACAATATAACATTCCTAAATATAAAAAGTTAAAAAAACTCTAAATTTAAAATTTTAATGTTCTTAGGAAAGAGTTCAAGGTTTTTTTACTTACTATAACCAAAAAGGGTTAAAATGGATGTTGTCGATAGAATAAAATTAAGCATAATCACAATGGGTATTATCATTTTAGTGTATTCTCTATTAATGATAAAGGTGGAGGGACTTTCTCCACTGGATTCTATATACTTTTCCGTGGTAACCATTTCCACAGTGGGATATGGAGACTATGTACCAAAAACAGAACTTGGAAAGGCTATATCCACTATTTACATTCTGTTTGGAGTTGGTATTGGATTATATGCTTTGGGAAATGTTGCGGAGTTTTTTATAGGAGGCTATTTTAAAAAAAAGGATAAGATGAGAAAAATGGAAAAGAGAATAAAATATCTAAGGAACCATTATATAATTTGTGGATATGGTAAAAGCGGTAAAGTAGTAGCCAAAAAACTTGAAAAATCTGGGGCAAAATATGTGGTTATAGATATTGATGAAAAAACCTTAGAAAATGAATTGGAAAATAATCCAAATTTTAATTATATTGTAGGAGATGCAACACATGATGAGGTATTGATAAAGGCAAAAATTAAAGAGGCAGAGGGCTTAATTTCCACAGTATCCAGGGACTCTGATAATGTATATATAACTCTATCAGCCAAGAGGCTTAACCCGAACATTTATGTTGTGGCAAAGGCCGATGAAAAGGTAGCCATAGATAAATTGTTAATTGCTGGAGCAGATAGAGTAGTTTCTCCCTATATAATAGGGGGATTGAGAATGGCTGAACTTGCCCTGAAGGCCGATGTACTTGATTTCATATCTACATTCATGTCAATTGCCAAATATGAGTATGATGAAGACTTAGAACTTAAAAAAATAAAAGTTGATCCAAATTCTCCATTAACGGGTAAAAAATTGCATGAAATAAAAACCCAATATAAATTAGAGGCCAATATATTGGGAATTAAAAAGGATAGCGGGTTGATAATAAACCCCCCTTCTGATGTTGAGATCTCTCCTGGAGATGTAATATATGCCTTTGGAACAAGTGATCAATTAAGTAATCTTGAAAAACATGGAAAAGAATGATGATGATTAACAAATTAATAAAAAAGTAATTGGATTTAACATTAAATTATTATTATGGAGAACATAAATATTTTAAACTTATTATAAATATAGAAATCCCATACTAAACAAACCCTGAATTATCAACATTCGATGGAATATTTGAAAAACTCTTAGCAAAGAAAAAGGAAGATAGATTCCAATCAATAGATGCGTTTTTAGATGCTTTAAATTCATTAGAGAATTTATATTCCTCTACCAGATAAAGAA
>DQSV01000087.1 GCA_015663075.1 Methanothermococcus okinawensis
ATCCCATTTCCTTTATTAGGGCGTAGAGCATTGGAGTGTTCGAATTTATTATATTTCCCCTCTTTTTTAATTTCTCAATATCCTTGGTATCCTTAATGTTATTTAGATCCACCAACTCATCCCCTGTGGATATTAATCCAACATTTATATCATAAACTTTAATATTCTTTATACCCAAGGAAGACAGTAGGGCTATGTGATAGGGGGTAATTATTTCCCCTTTTTTTATAATAATATCCCCTTTATTTACATCTTCTCCCATCTTAGATACGTTTTCATAGGGATATACTCCTTTCCTAACTTCAACAAAGTTATCCCCTTCAATACAATATTCCTTCATTACTACGGAATTGGCTCCATTGGGAATTGCCATTCCTGTGGATACCTTCATACATTCATTACTTTTGATTAAATTACCCTCCTCCACAAGATTCAATATTATTGGATTGTTTTCAGAGGCTCCAAATGTATCTTGGGCTATTAGGGCATAACCATCCATTGCAGATTTATCAAACATTGGCAGATTTTCAGGAGCAGCAACATCCTCAAAGGATATTTTATTCCAAGAATCAATTATATTTATACTTTTGTAATTACTGTGCATTAATTCATCTAATTTTTTAAATACGATACTTTTGGCGTCATTATATTTAAGAAGGTTCTTTAAAAACATTATTTTCACCTATAAAATGATTAAATAAAAAAATCTTTTATATATTATCCTTTTAATTATTATTTTGTTTATTTTGTTTACACTGAATTAAATAATTTTAATGATTAATACTTTAAATATATAATCAAAGTTAGTGCACTGCAATATTTCTAAACCTACGATTTAAATATAAAATTAAAAAAATAATTTAAAAATAAAATTAAAATTAAATAAAAAGTAAATAAAATAACCTAATCTTAAGATAAAATGAAAGTAAATACTTGGGAAATATCAATATCTCCTGCAGTTATTATCCTCTGGTAATTCCCACAAAGTACTCATGAACTTTAATAGTGACACCTATTAATGCTCCAGTACCCATGGATATGGGAAATTCCATATTTACTTAAAACTATTCTATTTTATTTTTTATTATTTTTCCCTTTTTTATAATGAGATCTAAACCTCTTATATGTAATGTACCTGCTACTATCATTTTTGCACTGATATTTTTTGTTCCTAAAAATATTATTAAAATTACAACATCTTTAATTGCCCTTTTGGCCTCATTATTAAAAAAATAAAAATAAGAATGTAAAAAATAAGAATGTAAAAAAATGTAAGATTAATACAAAATTATCTCTTAAACAATTTATTTTAAAGTTTTTAAGATATAATTAAGGTGTTATATGTATTATAAAATAATTATAAAAAATATTTTAATATCTTAAAAAAATGGGATAATATGCTTATAATACTTGTGGGTCTTCCATCTGTGGGAAAAAGTACATTTTCAAAAAAATTATCTAAGGAACTTTATTTTAAGGGTATAGATAATATAGTATTAGGAACAGACATCATAAGAGAGTGCTTTCCAGTGTGGGATAGCAAATATGAGAAATATATTGTAGACACGACTTATCAATTAATAAATAATGCTTTAAAGGAATTTTATGTAATTGTGGATGATACCAATTACTATAACTCAAAGAGAAGAGATTTAATAAATATTGCGAATAAAAATAACAAAGACTATGTTATTATATACTTAACGGCTCCACTAAATGTTTTAATAGAGAGGAATAAGAAGAGGGGGGAAAAAATACCTAAGGATTTAATAATAAGCATGAGTAATAAATTTGATGAGCCAGGGAAAAAGTATTCCTGGGACAAACCAGATATTGTAGTAAATACTGAAGAGGATATTGATTTTAGCAAAATAATTGATATAATAGTAAAAAAAGATAAAAAATGTAAAAAATTAGACAGCAAGTCTATGGAGGAAAAGTCTAAGGATATAGCCTATAAAAGGGAAAACTCTTCTCCAACTAATAAAATTCTACTGGATAAGATTGATAAAATAACAAGGGAAATAATAGGAGAATATATAAAAAAAGGTATAATACCTAAGGATAAAAATAATATTAAAATATTTTTAGAGCTTAGAAAAAAATACTTAAAAAGTTTAAATTTAAAGGATATATACATAGAAAAGAATTTTAAAAAAAGAGAATATTTGAATAAAATAGAAAAGGAATTTATATTATTTTTAAATAATAAATTAAAAGATTTAGAGGATGATTATGGAAAAAAATGGAGTAAAAGGAGCGGTATTAAAGGAGAGTAAATCTATCGAGGGCTTAATTGTAGAGGGCCCTTGGTTAGAGATGAATATGGATTTATCCACAATTATAAAAAAATACTATAAAAAAATAGGATTTCAAGGAACCCATCTTGGAAGGGCCATAGAAATATGGAAAAAAATAGAAGATATAAGGGCAACAAATAAAGATGAAATAACTGTATTTTTGGGATATACCTCCAATATGATATCTTCTGGATTAAGAGAGATCATAGCCTATCTTGTAAAGCATAAAAAAATAGATGTAATAGTAACCACTGCTGGAGGAGTAGAGGAGGATTTTATAAAATGTATAAAGCCATTTCTTATTGGAGATTGGTATTTAAATGGGGCTAAATTAAGGGAAGAGGGTATAAATAGAATAGGGAATATATTAGTTCCAAATGACAGATATGTTGAGTTTGAAAAATATATGAGAGAATTTTTTAGGGATTTGGAGGATAATCAAAGGAAAAATGGAAAAATAATATCCACAAGGGAATTTTGCCATAGATTAGGGGAGTTAATTGATAAAAAATTTAATAATGACATAAAGGAAAAATCCATACTATATTGGGCCTATAAAAATAAAATACCCATATTTTGTCCAGCCATAACTGATGGCTCCATTGGAGATATGCTCTATTTTTATAAGGTGGAGAATAAATCAAATTTAAAAATAGATGTGGCCGAGGATATTGTTGAACTTAACAATAGGGCGATTTATTCCAAAAAAACAGCCTGTATTGTATTGGGAGGATCTCTCCCAAAGCATAGTATAATAAATGCGAATCTCTTTAGAGAGGGCACTGACTATGCCATATATATAACTACGGCAGTTCCTTGGGATGGATCCCTCAGTGGAGCTCCTCCTGAAGAAGGTATATCCTGGGGAAAGATTCAGAAAAAAGCAGATTATGTGGAAATTTGGGCAGATGCCACCTTGGTATTTCCCATATTGGTTTACTGTGTATTTAAATAAGTGTTAAAATAAATAAAATAATTAATAAATATTAAAAATCATTATCCCTTTTTAAAGCCTAATGCAAAACCTGCAGCAAAACCTGCACCTAAGGATATGGAATGAATCAAACCTACTATCTGACTTCCAAATGATATAAGGGAACTTTCAAAATTCCCCAATAGTCCCTTAAGGGCATCAGTGTTTATGGAGATTATACCAAGTTTTGCTAAATAGAGCAAACTTAAAAAGTATAGAGCCAATAGGGCAGCCACTATTTTAAGGGCCACCTTTACTCCCCAACCTATAACGGCTCCACTTATAAATCCAACACCCAAATCAGGTAAAAATTGGGTTATGTCCATATAATCTCACCCTTTAAGATTTTTCTTCATATATTTCAATATCATTTAGGTTTTCTAATTTGTTGGTAATTACACATACTGTACCATACTCCAACTCTTTAATACATATATACTGTTTTATAGTATACCCTCCATAAGTATATTGATACTCTTCAACATACCATCCCTGGTGGTTGTATTCCCCAACCTTTTTTGAGATAATATCCAGATCCACCATGCTATTTATCATAGTTAATGTTGCATCCTTATTAAATGGTAGCGTATAGATTATATAATCTGAGTCTCTAATGTATTTATCCTCATCGTTATTTTCCTTTATCCAGTCTCCCTTAACTTTAACCTTTATGGGCACATAGTTTAAATTGATATTTGTTAATTTTTTAATGTCTGATATAGATGCTTCCAATACCATGTTGATAACTATAATGTCTCCTTCAATTTTGGCATTGGATTTTTTAACTTTAATGCCATCAATACTTTTCAATCCATTTATTAATTCCACAATTGTTTTTTCATCTATATTCCCTTCATAAGGTATTTCATCCTTACTTGTTATCATATTAAGATATGTGATGTTATTATTTTCAAATTTGGCACATAGTATGGTGCCATTAAGATACACTATCAAATCATCATAATCTTGGATGATGTATTTTCTTCTACTATCCTCTCCTTGAGGAGCGCCCTTATATTTAGAGTTAATAAATAAAAATCCATTTTCAGGATGGATATTTTCAAGTTCTTTACTGAACAAATTTAATGATTTAGCCAATCCTACAATTTGCCACAATGGAGTCTTTATTGCTACTCCTCCTAGATGTCCATCTATATAAATGCCATCTATAAAGAAGTATAGAAATGAAGGGATATTTTCATTAATGTATTCTTTGGAAATTTCAGGCAATATTCTATTGTCAATATATATAAACTCAGGATATGGACTATCCTCAATAACTTTTGAGAAAGAACTTTCAGCACTAACTGGACCTATACTAAATAATAACATGATCAATACAAGAAATAGTGGCAGTAATTTTGATTTTATAAGGTTAGTAATATTGTATTTTTTGAACGTAAAACCACCCCTCCTTAAGTATTACTTTTAAATACAATTAGTAATTAATATATTTATTTATAGTAATAATTTAAATAATTTTGTAAGTTTTAGTACATATATATGTTTTATTAATTAAATGCACTGTCATCTAATTTCAATGGCCTAACTCTTTTAGGTGAAATAATGAAAAAAGTAATAAAAAAACTTCTATCCCAGAAGGGACAACTTAGTATAGAATTTTCCATTTTAATGGTGGCAATTATTGCTGCAGCAGTGATAGTTGGTTATCATATGATAAATACTGCAATAGGAATTAGAAATACTAGTATAGATATGATAAATAGGACATCTAACGTTACAATGGAAGCATTGAGTGTAGTGGAGTAGAAAATTAAATCTAAAAATAAAAAAGGGAAAAATATGAGGTTAATAGGTATTGTAGGAATGCCAGGCTCAGGTAAAAGTGCAATATTTAAAATTGCTGAAAAATACAATATTCCTGTAATTTCCATGGGGAATATTGTCCGCCATGAAACACTAAAAAGGGGTTTAGAGTTAACACCTAAAAATGTGGGAAATACTGCTATTGAATTAAGAAGAAAATATGGTGAGGAAGCCATAGCAGTTTCTTGTGTTGAATATATTAAAGAGAATTATGAAAATGAAAGTATAATTATAATAGAAGGCATACGAAGTATATATGAAGTGAATTATTTCAAAAAATATTACCCTTTAAAAATCATAGCAATACATGCCTCCCCTAAAACCAGGTTTCATAGATTAAAACATAGGGGTAGGGGGGATGATGTTTCAGAATGGAATGATTTTATTGAACGGGACATGAGGGAGTTGAAGTTTACTATTGGGGAGGTTATATCCTTGGCGGATTATATGGTAGTTAATGAAGGAGAATATGATATTTATTTAAATGACTTAGAAAGGGTTTTAAATAAGGCTATGAATTCTTATGTTTAAAAAACAGTAAAAAAGATGGAAATAATACGAGCCCGGAGGGATTTGAACCCTCGACCACGGGGTCCGAAGCCCCGCATTCTATCCAGGCTAAACTACGGGCCCATTTTGGATATTATATATTGAAAATTTAAACATTTAAAATAATATATCCTCATGATTTTAAAAGTATATATATTTTTTGATAATATTGGAATTAGAATATTGTTTAATATATATTATTTATATTTTTTTGGTGAAAAATATGATTGAAATTATATCCTATCAGGAGATTAAGGGAAATAATAAGAACATAGTAAAGGAGGAATTTGAAAATTTAGTAAATGATATTAAAAGTAAATATAAATGTGATATTCTATCTGTTGAAGAGGATCTGGAAGATGATCTTTATATCATAGTTGCAGAGTTGAAGGTATCATTTAATTCCTTTTTAGATTATATAAAATTCCCTTTAAACTATACTGCCGATTTGGATGTTATAGAACCTCCTAAATTAAAAATTGATCCTAAGGAGTTTGGAGAGGCTTTGGCTTATATAATAACCTTTTTTAAGAATTTTTATGAAAAATACAATTTGGCCTTCAATATACCCATAAATGAAAATGTAACCATTAATTTAAAGGATTATAAAAGGGGAATATATAATGAGGATGAAGCATTTACATTTGAGGAAGAAGAGGGCCTTATAAAGGTAAAAGCTGTTTTTGAGGGATATGGTATCTCTGAGGAAGAAGTGCTTAAAAGGATATTATTTTCCCTCGAAAATAATGTAATTATAAATAAGGTTATTGCAAAGGAGTTGGAAAAAGAGGGGCCCTATAAAAATATGGGTTTTTATGGCCTTATTGCTGTAGAGTTATTTTGTAAGCCCTTGGATATTATAGAAATTGCCTATAAATTTTTACCTGTTGTAGTATCCATAAGAAGTGAAAGTATAGAACTTGATAGTTTAGAACTTCAAGATATTGGTAATGAGTTAGGGGGAGTGATTTTTGAACTTACTCATACAGTGTTTATGAAAGGGTTGTAATTTAAATTATAATAAAAAAATATTTATAATAAATAAAAAATTTAATTTAAAGAAAGAAAATAAAATAAAAATTTAAGATTTTAAACACCTAAAAAAGAAATTAACCGATATAAGTAAAAATTCCCATTATTATCTCCCTTATGCTCCTGAGTACTGGGAGAAGGGGCAATCCTTTAAAGATATGTATTAATGAACTCCAACTTAAGATAAACCCTAATAATGTTTTATCCTTTATTTCTTTTATATTATTTTTATATTTAATTTGAATTAAATTTAGATTAAGGATATATATGTTAGACTATAATTAATGGGATAGGGCCAAAGTTATATACCTATTTATGATATATCCATTCATTAGATTTTTTTAATTGTCCTTATATGAGGTGAGTAAAATGCATCCAGCGTTAAAATATATGAGAGAAGATAGGCTTCCACATATTTTTTGTTCAGGTTGTGGAAATGGTATTATAATAAACTGTTTTACTAATGCAATTGATAAATTAAACATTAAACCTGAGGACTACATAGCACTCTCCGGGATAGGATGCTCCTCTAGGATAGTTGGGTATCTATACTGTGATTCCCTCCATACAACACATGGAAGACCTATCGCCTATGCAACTGGTGTGAAGTTGGCACTTCCAGATAAGAAGGTTG
>DQSV01000070.1 GCA_015663075.1 Methanothermococcus okinawensis
CCTCTTTTGTTATATTTACAGGAGGTAATTTACCTCCAAATATCTCCTTAACTTCACTGTTATTACATAGGTGAATATCTGCAAATTGTATAAAGAAAATATCTCCGTAGTTTTGTGGGTTATTAATTTCTCCATGGCACACTGCTAAGGACAGTATGCTCAATAGTAGAAATAGGAATATATTCCTCCTCATATACTCACCTATCTAAGTCTTTATTTTTTGGATAGTTATAATATGGGTTAGTTCCCATGAATGAAATATTATTCAATAAATAGTATATAAATTTAACTATTGGTGAAATTGATGTTAAATTGTTGAAAGGGTGTACTTGTAATGTTTGGCAAATATAAAAGGGGAAAGAATCTAAAACAATAGAAGAAGAGAGGACTGACTGTTAAGAATATGCATAGTCTGTTATATTTTATTTCTATTGATGAGTTAAGAAAATAGGTTTTTTATATTTTAATTTTTATAATTATTTTTTTAGCGGTTCCTAATCAGGATTATGGTAATAATTTATATTAATACAAGTGTTCATAATATAATTAAACTTATGACTGTTTATGGTGAAATATAATGCTCAAAAGGCTTCCTCCTACATTAAGAGAAAAAAAAAGATATATATCCTTTAAAATTCTATATCATAAGGAATTATCTGAAAGTGAGGTAGTATTTGTAGTTAGATCTGCAGTTATTAATTACTATGGAGTGTGGGGTTGTTCAAAGAGCAATCCATGGTTAATAAGTTATAACCATCCAAAAGGCCTTTTAAGAATACATCGCAACGAGTTAGATTTTGTAAAATCTGCATTAATAATGTTTAATGAATATAGGAATCATCCAATAAATATTATAGTATTAGGCGTCTCAGGATCTATTAAAAAATCCAGAGAAAAATTTTTAAATGAGCCCCATGAAAAGTATTATAAGGTTATACAGAGAAAAAAGAGAATAAAAAGGGATATCTCAAAAAAATGTAAATAATAGAATTATAAAAAATTTAATAAAAAAATAATTATATGACATTGAAATGAAAATAGAAAATTAAAATAGATAATTAATAAGAAAATATAAACAAAAAATAGAAAAAATGGATTAATAACAATTATAGTTTCATGATAAAAAATAAAGAGACCTAAGAAATATGAAACAATTACCATAAAGGTTTAATTAGAATTTTTAAGAAAAAAACCCGAAATTAAGAGTAGCACTATTTATATCATTACGTTAAATAATATCCAAAAATTATTAAATAAATAAAAAGTACAATAAACCCAAATACAAGGTATAAAATATAAAATAAAAATATAAACCAATAATATAATAAAAGTATATTCTGGTGCTTTCATGTTAAAAATAAATATCTGTGGAATAGATTTTAAAAATCCTGTATTTTTAGCAGCAGGTATTATGGGGGAGACAGGCGGGGCCTTAAAAAGAATGGCCAATAGTGGAGCAGGGGCACTATGTACAAAATCCATTGGAATGGAAAAAAGGATGGGACATAGAAATCCAACAATAGTGGAGGTTGAGGGAGGATTTTTAAATGCCATGGGACTTCCAAATCCAGGGGCAAAGGAGTATATTAAGGAAATAGATGAAATAAGGGATTATTTAAAAAGAAATGGTATAAAACTTATAGGCTCAATATATGGAAAAAATCCTCAGGAGTTCTCAAAGGTGGCAGAAATTATGGAGCCCCATGTGGATTTAATTGAATTAAACATATCCTGTCCCCATGCAGGAGATGGTTATGGGGCTCAGATAGGCCAGGATCCAAATCTCTCTAATAAAGTAGTTTCAAGTGTAAGGGAAACTGTAGATATACCAATAATAGCAAAACTTACCCCAAATGTGGCAGATATAAAGGAAATAGCAAAAGCCGTAGTTGAAGGGGGTGCTGATGCCATTACGGCAATAAATACCTTAGGTCCCGGAATGGTAATAGATATAAAAACAAAAAAACCTATTCTAAGTAATAAATTTGGAGGAATGTCAGGAAAGGCCATAAAACCAATAGCCATAAGGAACATATATGACATATACTCTGTTGTGGATGTTCCAATAATTGGAGTAGGTGGGATTACCACAGGAGAGGATGCCATTGAGTTTATGTTGGCAGGAGCCAGTGCCATCCAAGTGGGTACTGGAATTTACTATAGAGGCTATGATATATTTTATAAAATATGTGAGGAAATTGAGGAATACTTAATTAAAAATAACTTAAAGCTTAAAGATATAATAGGGGGAGCCCATGAGTTCTAAATCTAATAATAATAAATTAGAGGATTATGTAAATTTTTTAGAATCAAAGGATCCTTTAAAAATAATTAATAATTTAAATATTATAAATAAAAAAATTGAAAAGAATAAAAGATATATTACCTATTCAAAGAATGTATTTATTCCATTGTGTAATTGGTGTAGAAACATTTGTGGATATTGCACATTTAGAAGGGAAAATTATAAGATTATGACAAAAAAGGAAGTTAAGGAGATTCTTTTAAAAGGGGATAGGTATGGCTGTAAGGAGGCGTTATTTACATTTGGGGAGGGAGTTGATGAGAACAATGCCATAAAACAGGATTTAAAGAAGATGGGC
>DQSV01000058.1 GCA_015663075.1 Methanothermococcus okinawensis
ATCTGCCCTGGTGGTGTAGCTCGGCCTATCATACAGGACTGTCACTCCTGTGACTCGGGTTCAAATCCCGGCCAGGGCGTATTATTTTTAGAGGTTATTTTTATTTTAGGATATATCCATATATTTAAATACTTTTTTAATTTAATTTTTATTAATGTTATTATCAATATATTTTCCATCTAACAATATTTATATTAAAAATATAAGTTAATCAGTGATTTTCGTGTCAAATAAGGGAAATCTTTTAAAAAAAATATTTAAAAATTTATTCCAAAAGGAGGATTTTAAAAAACCTGGAGTGTTGGAAAAACCAAATCTGGATGATTGCATAGCCTGTGGATTATGCATTAGTGCATGCCCCACCAATGCCATAAAGATTTTTAAGTTTAGAGAGATAATCTGCCTTACTTGTGGGGCCTGTATTGATGTTTGCCCAAAGAATGCCATATCTTTGGATAGATTTACAATAGATAAAAGTAAGTGTATAGGTTGCGGTTATTGTGCATTGGTATGTACCATTCCAATTATAAAAAATGAAATTCCTTTACCAGGCACTCCAGTAATAACAGATAAATGTAATAACTGTGGCCTCTGTATTGTAAAGTGTCCTGAAGGAGCCATGTATTTTAAAAACAACAAAATATTAATTAACAAAGAAAAGTGTAAAAATTGCTTGTATTGTGTAGATTTTTGCCCTATGAAATCTATAATGTCTCCTGAGGATTATGTAAAGTCCCTTATAATTAATGTAGATATTTATTCATGTATATTCTGTAAGGAATGTGAATATGTATGCCCCTTAAAAAAATAATTAAAAAATAATTATAATAAAGCGCGTAATATCTTAAACCTATAATCTATAGAATAAAAATAATATATAATAATACAGGGGAATAAAATAATAAAGGTAATTTTAATGTAAATACACCTTATATTATCTTAAACTAAAGTTCACAATGCAGCCCTGTGAGAAATCCAACCCTTTTCTTAGTACTTAGGAGCCTAAAAAGAAGAAATAATGATAAGGTAATACTTTTTATTATATACTTCCTTTTAAGTAATTTAAAATCTTAAGTTATCTATTTTTTATAATGATTTTTTTTAAATAGGTATCCTACACCTACAACTATTAGTAATATCAATACTCCGATTATAATTTGAGATGTGGAAAAGCCCCATACAGTGCCACCATTATTTTCAACCTTGATTTTTATGGATTTTTGAGTTATATATACATTATCATCCCCTTCCTCCTTATCTCCAATTGCTCTTATCTCAATAGTAATTGAGTATTCTTTGGGTATTGCATTCTTATCCACACTAACAACAATTGCCCCTGTTCCATTTTCCCCTGGATTTAAGGAGCCTATTGTATCACTTCTTGTTGGATAATCAAAGGGTTGAGCACTGTTCCTGATGGCTGTTATCTTTACCCCCTCTGCTTTTTCATTACCTACATTCTTTAGAGTTATCAATAATACATTATCCCTTCCCGCCTTTACAACATATTCCTTTGGAACAACTTCAAATATAGGCTTTGGTTTAATAAATATATCTATAGTTTTTGTAATATTGTGTTTCCTATTGAATATATCTAAGTACTCTATCTCTATAGGAACCTTATAGTGTTTGGGGGGGGCATATTTATCCACGTCTATGGTAAAGGAAACAGTTTTACTTTCTCCCCCATTGAGGGATCCAATATCTTTATAATTTGCATTACTCCAACTGTCCTTAAATGGATAGGTGGCCCTTAAATTCACCTTTATATCCTTTGCCTTTCCATAGCCATTATTAGTTATTGTAGTATCTATTCTCACATAACTATCCCCTGGCTTAATTTCCTTTGGGGTGGTAATTACATTGGATATGCCCAGTAGTATATCCCCCTGAACAACCACCCCAATATTTATATTTTCACTCTTTTCAGTACCATCTTCATCTATCCAGGATATTTTTGCAGGTATTAAATAAGAACCTTCAGGAGTATTCTCATTGGTATATAATTTTAATTCTATGATCTTCCCCTCATTGGGCTTAACATTCCCTAAATAGTATTTTGTAGTACCCACGGGAGATATATATTGGTTGCCCTCGATAGATAAAGTACACTCCTTTGCCCTTCCAGTACCTTTATTACATATTAGGATTGGAATACTTTTCGTCCTTGCAGGAGTTAATAATGAAGAATTAAAATTGTCTAAACTTATCTCAAAGTTTGCAATACCGTAAACTGGAAGATAATATGTCTTTGTCCAACTATGGTGGGTTATTACATCCTCCCCATTTTCTCGTTCAACTTTATCATAGGACACTGTTACATCCAATCTATAGTCTCTCGATGTGGCATTTTCATTTACGTGGAGTTTAAAATAGACAGTATCACTTTCTCCAGTATTTAGATGAGATATTATGGCCTCTCCCTTTATAGGATTAACCTGTTTTAATTCAAAGGGATAATGAGGTGTAATAGATACTTTTATATTTTTCAACTCATTTTTATAGTCATCATTGGTTACTTTAATCCAAATATCTACATCATCCCCTGGATGTATAACCTTGGGATTATACTGGAGTTCTCCTACTTCTAAGGCATATATGTTGTTTATTAGGCATATCATCATTGACGAAAAAACTATTATTTTTAATAGTGTTTTTACTTTTTTGGATTTAGTCATTATTTCCATGATTTCACCTGATTTAATATTTAAACCTTTTTTATCCTTTTATTTTTATTTATTTTTTAAAATAATGAATTTATTGTTGTATATTGATATCAACATTTTATCTTTTTTCTTTTTTAATAATTGGCAATATATACTTCTCCTCAATAATAATAAGCGCTGGAAGCAAGGTAATCACTGATACCATACAGAAAAAGATACCTAATCCACATACCTTACCTAAGTTTGCCATCATAGGGAGGGGAGCAATTACAAGGGCAAGAAATCCTACAACAGTTGTGGCCGTTGTGGCCATTACTGCCATTCCAGTACTTACAACTGCTGTTTCTATGGATTTGGTTAAAGTATTTTTTTTCTTACGTTCTTCCTCATATCTGTGCATAAGATGTATGCCATAATCTATAC
>DQSV01000011.1 GCA_015663075.1 Methanothermococcus okinawensis
GTTGATGTTTTTACTCCCATAGTGGATGACCCCTATATTCAAGGAAGGATTGCAGCCTGTAATTCCACAAGTGATGTTTATGCCATGGGAGTATTGGATATAACTGGAGTACTGGTAATTATGGGAATACCTGAGACTCTTCCAGTGGAAGTATCTAAAAAAATGTTAATGGGATTCCAAGATTTTTGTAGAGAGGATAACACTTCAATAATAGGTGGGCATACCATATTAAACCCATGGCCCCTTATAGGGGGTGCTGTAATAGGTGTTGGTGCTAAGGAGGATATACTTACAAAAGGGGGGGCAAAGGAAGGAGATAAAATTCTATTAACAAAACCCTTAGGTACCCAAAGTGCAATGGCCCTTTCAAGAGTGGAACCAGAGTATAGTGATTTATTGGATATAGAAAAATCAGAACGAGAGGAAATTATTAATAAAGCCATTGAATTAATGTCATTTTCCAATAAAAAGGGACTTTTAGCCCTTAGAAAACTGGAAGAAGAAATAGGAAAAAAAATTGCCCATGCAATGACGGATATTACCGGTTTTGGTATATTAGGGCATGGTAATGAGGTAGCAAAAGAGAGTAAGGTTGATATTGAGATACATACCCTACCAGTGATAAAGGGAAGTGATTATCTTGCTCCCCTATTTGGTCATCCGCTATTGGAGGGGTATGGAGCAGAAACTGCAGGAGGCCTATTTATTTCCATAGAAAACGAATATGTTGAAGATATGATAGATATGCTTCATAAGTATGGTTGTTATGGATTTGAAGTGGGTAAAGTTAAATCGGGTATTGGGAAGGCATATTTAAGTGAGAATTTAAAAATATTGAAGGTGTGATAGAGTATGGCGTAAGGTGGTATTCCCAACCTAACGTAGGAGGAATACCCTTTAATTTAAAATATATATCAAATAAAAAAATCTTAATAACTTATTTCATATAGAAAATAAATAATAATATTAAAAAAATAAAAAATAAGTTATTTTACTTTAAAAATTAGCATAAAATCTTTATATCGCCCTTCTTGAGATTTTCTCAAATATATAATTAAGAACCTTGTACAACAAATCCCCTACCTGTTAGGCCTTTCAATAATATTATATCTAATTTTGGGAAACAGTTTCTCTTTAATAAAGTTAGTATGAACATGTTTTGTTTAAAATTGGCCTTATTGATTCTTTTATTCTCTTTATCTCTTTAATGTATTTTTCTACTGGGTTCATACCTCTCTTAATGTATTTTTTCTATAGGTTAAAATCTTTATATGCGTTATTTAATATACCTCTTCTTTGATGGGGAGTAAAGTTTAAAAAAATTAAGTGATACTCTTAAAAGTGTATTATTAATCCTGATACATAATTATATGCATTTTAAAATAATATAATACCCCCAATTAAAAATCTAATAAAACATTAACATATAAAAATATTCGAATAATTATATTAAAAATAAGTTAAATATTTAAAAAATTATAAAAATAATAAGGTAAGGTTATTAAATAAAATAATTTAAAATAAAAATATATAGTACATTATTCACAAAAATGAAATAAATATATTTTTTATATTTTTATATATTAAAATGGGAGATAATAATGATGATACAAAAGTGTATATCCTGTGGAAAAGAATATCCTATTGATGATATAGTATATACCTGCCAATGTGGAAGTTTATTAGAGGTTCTATACGACTACGAGGATATAAAGGAAAAAATATCTAAGGAAGGCCTTAGAAAAAGAGAAATTGGTGTTTGGAGATATTTAGAGTATCTTCCAGTAAAAGATCCAAAAAAAATAGTATCCATCTATGAGGGAGGAACCCCCCTATACAGATGCGATAACCTTGCCAGGGAATTGGGGTTAAAGGAACTTTATGTAAAAAATGAAGGTGCCAATCCAACAGGGAGTTTTAAGGACAGAGGCATGACTGTAGGCGTCACCAGGGCAAATGAGTTAAATATTGAAGTTGTTGGTTGTGCCTCTACAGGTAATACCTCAGCCTCCCTTGCAGCCTACTCTGCAAGGGCTGGAAAGAAATGTATAGTATTACTTCCTGGAGGAAATGTTGCACTGGGAAAACTTGCTCAGGCAATGTTCTATGGTGCAAAGGTTATTCAAATTAATGGAAATTTTGATAAAGCCTTAGAAATGGTAATAAAACTTGCAGAGGATAAAAAACTTTATCTATTGAACTCCATAAATCCCTTTAGATTGGAAGGGCAAAAAACCATTGGTTTTGAAATATGTGATCAGTTAGATTGGCAATTGCCAGATAGAGTAATACTACCTGTAGGAAATGCAGGGAATATAAGTGCTATATGGAAGGGATTTAAGGAATTTAAAGAGACAGGTATTATAGAGGATCTTCCAAAGATGACAGGCATTCAGGCAGAGGGGGCAAAACCTATTGTTGAGGCCTTTAAAAAGGGATCTAAAACAATAATACCAGAGGAAAATCCCGAAACCATAGCAACTGCAATAAGAATAGGGAATCCAGTTAATTATCCAAAGGCCCTTGATGCAATATATTCCTCCAATGGCTTTGCAGAAAGTGTAAGTGATGAGGAAATTACTAAGGCCCAGAAACTCCTTGCAAGAAAGGAGGGAATATTTGTTGAACCTGCATCGGCGGCATCAATAGCAGGATTGATAAAATTAATTGACATGGAAATTGTTGATAGGGATGAAAAAATTGTATGTATTACAACAGGTAATGGATTAAAGGATCCAGATGCTGCTATAAGGGCAAGTGAGAGGCCTATTGAAATAGAGTGTGATATGGACATACTTCAAAATATCATAGAGGGTTAGGAAATAATTTAATGTAGTATAATTTAATAAATAACAAAATAATAGTAAAAATCATATAATAATCTGTGAATAGTAAAAATAATAAAAATAATAAAAAAAATGAAATAAAAAATAATAAATTAATATATTTACAATTAAAAATTAAGGAGGTATTTCTATGAATAAAATTATAGAGGGTAAAACATGGGTATTTGGAGATAATATTGATACAGATGCCATTCTTCCTGCAAGGTATTTAATATATACCACGGAGGAGGAGTTAGCAAAGTATGCAATGACAGGAGTGGATCCTGAATTCCCTAGTAAGGCCAATAGAGGAGATATTATTGTAGGTGGGAAAAACTTCGGATCAGGAAGTTCTAGGGAGCATGCCCCAATGGGATTAAAGGGATTGGGTATTTCCTTGGTTATTGCCGAAAGTTTTGCAAGGATATTCTATAGAAACGCCATAAATATAGGACTTCCACTGTTGGAATGTAAAGATATAACCAAGCATGTTAAAGAGGGGGACATATTAAGAGTGGATTTAAATGAAGGTATTATAAAGAATATCACTACTGGAAAGGAATTAAAGGGCCAAAAACTTCCAAATTTTATGATGGATATATTAAACGAAGGAGGTTTAATGCCCTATTTAAAAAAGAAAGTGTGCAATGAAGAATAAAAAAAGTTAAATTATATGTTATTCAGAATATATAGTTAAATACTTACGATTATAACCAATTAATAAAACCAAAAAAAGGTGAAATAATGAAGTTTTTTTTAGATACTGCAAATGTTGAAAAGATAAGGGAATTTGTCCAGTTGGGAATAGTAGATGGAGTTACAACAAATCCTACACTCATTGCAAAGGAGGGAAGGGATTTCCATGAAATAATTAAAGAAATATGCTCAATAGTGGATGGTCCCATAAGTGCCGAAGTAACAGCCCTTGATACTGAAGGTATGATTAAGGAGGCCAGGGAATTATCAAAACTTGCAGATAATATTGTAATCAAAATACCCATGACAAAGGAGGGAATTAAGGCTGTAAATACTCTCTCAAAGGAGGGAATAAAAACAAATGTTACATTAATATTCTCAGCGAATCAGGCCCTAATTGCAGCCAAGGCTGGGGCAACCTATGTTTCTCCATTTGTTGGAAGATTGGATGATAATGGGCAGAGCGGTATGGAATTAATAAGGGAAATTATGGCCATATTCAATAAGTATAATATAAAAACCGAGGTTATTGTGGCCTCAATAAGGCATCCACGCCATGTAATTGAATCTGCAGAACTTGGAGCCCATATAGCCACCATACCCTTTGCAGTATTGGATAAAATGTTTAACCATCCCTTAACCGATAAAGGTATTGATGCTTTTATGAAGGATTGGGATAAATATTTAAAAAATAAATAACTTTAATATTTTTTTTATAATAAGGTGAATTATGAAGTATATTAAAGATGAGATGGTTAAACCTATAATCATTGGAGGAGTTATTGGTGGGGTGCTATCCTCTATTCCTACAATAGCATGCTTAAACTGTTGCTGTCTTCTCTATATCCTATCTGGTGTTATCACAGCTTATTTAATGAGCAAAAAATTTAACCCAACTGATAAAGACTATATTATAGCTGGTGGGCTAAGTGGAGGTATTGCAGTACTTATTAAGTGGTTAAGTATGTTAATAGGTTTTATAATATTTGGAACAATGGTTCCATTTATGATAAATTACTGTCCTAATAAATTACTATATATGAAGATGACGGGAGCAATGGTTCCATCAATGATGGTATTTAGAATATTTTTCTTCCCTATATACATAATAATAGGCGCTATCTTTGGAGCTATTGGAGGAATACTCTACGGAAAATTAAAGGAATAAAAAGTAAAAAAGATTTTTTATTTTTATATTATTTTTATTTAAGGTAAAATTTGTGAGATATATAAGAGATGAGATGATTGAACCTATATATTACGGAAAATTAAAGAGGTATATAGTAAGATGAAGAAAAAAATCCTCTATATCTATATAATTATTCTATTTTTATTTCTAATCTTTTATATAGGTATTTTTTTAGCTCCTTACCTCTACGATAAGAATATATTTTTATCTCTTCTTATCTACGGCATATACTCACAGATCTGTCATCAAATGCCTGAAAGGAGTTATTATATATTCAACCATAAAATGGCAGTATGTGCCCGATGCTTTGGAATATATACGGGGATTTTATTTGGGATGCTAATCTATCCAATTGTTTGGGGATTAAATAACTTCAAGACTCCAAATAGGTGGTATTTAATTTTGGCATTAATCCCCATGGGAATAGATGGCACCACTCAATTAATAGGTTTAAGGGAAAGTTTCAATGAATTAAGGTTTATAACTGGATTCTTAGGGGGATTCGTAGCTTTATTTTATATATTACCTATGTTTATAAGTGTGGCCTATAGTTCATTAAAGGATAAAACTAAAATATTAAAATCCTAATCCCTAACAACCATGGTTCCAATTCCCCTCTCTGTAAATATTTCTAAGAGGATGGAATGAGGTATTTTTCCATTTACTATATGGACACTTTCCACTCCTTTGTTTAGGGCATTTATACAGGCCTCAACCTTTGGTATCATTCCTCCAGATATTACTCCATTATTGATCAACTCCTCTATATCAGATATTGTAAGTTTTTTAAAGAGAGTGGAAGGGTCATTTACATCCTCCATAATACCATTAACATCTGTGATCATTATCAATTTTTTTGCATTAATGGCTCCAGCAATATCTCCTGCAACCATATCTGCATTTAAATTAAATGCCTCTCCCTTACTATCTATTCCAATGGGAGATATTACAGGTATGTATTTTTTTTCCAATAATATATCTATTAATTCAGTGTTAATTCTTTCCACCTCTCCGACTCTCCCTAAATCAACCTCAATTTTTTCATTGTCCTTTATAATATACTGTATTTTTTTTCTGGCCTCAATTAAATACCCTGATTTTCCAGAGAGTCCTATGGCTTTTCCCCCATATTTTCCAAGTTTTGACACAATATCTCCATTAATCTTCCCAGCCAATATCATCTTAACTATGTCCAAGGTTTCCTCATCTGTAACCCTTAAACCATGGATAAACTCTGGTTTTTTTCCCATTTTTTTCATAGCAGCATCTATTTCAGGACCTCCCCCATGAACCACAACGGGATTTAAACCAACAAATCTTAAAAGAACCACATCTTTTGCCACCCAATTTTTAGCCTCGCTATTTACCATGGCATGACCCCCATACTTTATTACAATCTTTTGATCTTGAAACTTACATATATAAGGTAGAGCCTCTATTAATATCTCGGCCTTTAAGGTGTTATCAATATTCATTATTTCACCTATTTGTGTAGTTAATAAAAATTTTAAAATGTATGAATTATAAACACAACTACTCATAATAAAAATAATCTCTAATTCCAAAGGACCATTATAAAAAATAAAGTTAGTAAAGGATATTATAATAATTTTAGATGTTGCAGTACTTAACCATAAATGTAATAGTAGTTATTAAGCAAATTATTAAATATAATAAATTAAATAAAATTTTGTAAATGTTAATTAAATAATCTATTTTTTAAGATATTATTTTTTCTATCATTTTAATATCTAATGCCATTTTAATCTCCTTTGCTATTCTCTGGCCCATGCTAAGGGGTTCTCCATGATATAAATAGGAGTACGGGCTACCATTCATAAAGGAGTTAGTTCCTCCATCTATTCTTGCACTCATTTCAAATACTACTAACTCTAAATTCTCATTGCACAGAGTTTGAAGACAAAATGGACCTATCATTCCAGGAGGTATAATTTCACTGGCCTTTGCTGCTAATGCATCTCCCATTTCAAAAACCTTTGGGAGAAGGCTTTCCCTTATAACCACTGGAAAATTACCTGTAATTACATAGGAAGGATCCACATCAAGTCCCAATTGATCCTTTGCTGGCACCCTAACAAGTCCATCAATATTACTTTCATATCTACGATCTATTCCCATCAATTCCACAGTGTCCTTTAATGGAGAATAAAAATAATGTATGCAGTAATTTGCCCCTACAACATATTCCTCTATATGAGCATTATTAACATCCTCCTCTGATAATATACCCCTATCTTTAAAAATCTCTATTTTTTTCCAAAATTCCTCAGTTGTGGAACAGGGAAAATAACCTTTTCCACCCCGTGCCCCTGGGAATTTAACAATTACTGGTCCGTCGATCTCTTCAGGGCTATTGTATTTTTTGGGAATTCTTAAACCGCTCTCTCTTAAAAGTTTTCCCTCCAAATCCCTTTCAGATTCCCATCTTAATATTTTTCTATTTCCAAACATTGGTACTTTAAAACTCCTTTCCACCTTATCCAATCCACAATAAGCAATAAAAGAGCCATGGGGTATTACTATGGCATTCATTTCCCTTAATTGCCCTTGTATTTCATTTTTAGATATATCTGAAAAATTATCAACATATATGTATTTATCTGCTACATTAAATCTCTTATAGGGCACATCCCTGTCCTCTGTGGTAATAACTCCTGTTGAAAATCCCTCCAACTTTGCTCCCTTTAATATATGCAAGGAGGTATGACTTCCCAGTGTAACAATTGTTATTTCATCTTTGTTGTAATTATGGAATATCTCTAAAATTTCTTCCTTAGAAATTATACTCATATTTTTCACCCTTTTAATTATCCTATTTTTTATTTAACCCCTTATATTAATTTTATATCTATTCAAATTCAATAGTGGCAGGAGGTTTATCGGTAATATCAAAAACTACCCTTGCAACATTTGGAACCTCTGAAGTAATTCTCTTGCTTATTCTCTTTAAAAGACTAAAGGATATTTCAGGGACATTTGCAGTCATGGCATCTAAGGACTCTACCATTCTAACAGCCACTACCCAATTATATTCCCTTACATCTCCTTTTACTCCTGTGGCCATTGTATCAAGTACGGCAGCAAAGTATTGCCATAGTTTTTCATTAAGTCCCTCTCTCTCTATTTCTTCCTCAACTATGGCATTGGCCTCCCTACATACTTCTAATTTTTCTAAGGTAATTTCCCCCAATACTCTTACAGCAAGACCTGGACCAGGGAAGGGTTGCCTATTGACTATTTTATCTGGAAGTCCCAATTCCTTTGCAACTATCCTAACCTCATCCTTGTAAAGATCCCTTAATGGCTCTACGACTTCTAAAACCATTCCACTTGGTAGGGCTATGTTGTGATGGGTTTTAATATCCCCTTCACTCTCTATCCAATCTGGAGCTATGGTACCCTGAACAAGAACTTCCTCTCCATTCTCCTTTGCAACCTCCTCAAATACCTCAATAAACAATCTGCCAATTATTTTTCTTTTCTCCTCTGGATCTTTTATTCCACTTAATTCCTTTAAAAATAGATCTTTCTTATCTATTATCTTTAAATTTATACCCAAATCTTCTCTGAATATTTTATATATCTCCTCAGCCTCATTCTTTCTCATAAGTCCTGTATCAACAAACACAGCCAACAGTTTATCCCCAATAGCCTTACTTGCAAGTACTGCAGCCACAGAACTATCAACTCCTCCACTAAGTGCTATTATGGCCTTTCTATCCCCTATTTCTCCTTTTAATTTTAAAATAGTCTCTTCAATAAATTTACTAGCATTAAACACTTCCTATCACCATTTTATAAAATTTGTATTTTTTTATGGGTATTTTTAATTTATTTTATTTAATTTTTTATAATAATCTATTTGGGATAATAATTTTTAATAATCCTTTTATTTTTAATAAATTATTTTATTTTATTTTTTGATTATTATTTTTTTAGTTTTTCTTAAGGGCCTCCTTAACCAATCCATCAAATAGGGGATGGGGCTTATTAGGTCGTGATTTAAATTCTGGATGCCCCTGTGTGGCTATAAAGTAGGGATGATCAGATAATTCAATAAATTCTGCAAGTTTTCCATCTGGAGAGAAACCCGATATAATCAAACCATTACTTTCAAGTACATCGTGATACTTGGGATTTACTTCATACCTGTGCCTATGTCTTTCATATACCTTCTTACTTCCATAAAGGGAGTACGCCAAGGTACCCTCCTTTAATATTGCAGGATAGGCTCCAAGTCTCATGGTACCTCCCTTTTCCTTTAAATTAACCTGGTCAGGTAATAGATCTACTACAGGATGGGGGGTATCCTTATGGAATTCTGTGGAGTGTGCTTCCTTCAAATTACAAACATTCCTGGCATATTCAATTACAGCACACTGCATTCCTAAGCATATCCCTAAGAAGGGTATTTTATTTTCTCTGGCATATTTAATTGCATTGATCTTTCCATTTACTCCCCTTTCCCCAAATCCTCCTGGAACCAATATTCCATCCAATGCCTCATTTTCCCTATAACTATCAAGTATCTCATCATAGTTTTTTGTATCCAATTCTTCGGAACCTATCCATTTAATATTTACTTTAGTGTCATTCTTTGCCCCAGCATGGACCAAGGCCTCAATTATACTCATATAAGCATCTCTGAGTATAACATACTTGCCAATAATGGCAATATTAACTTCATTCAATGGATTTATTATTCTATCTACCATGGCCCTCCATTGGGATAAATTCGGTTTAATAATCTCTTCAATATTCTTGTTATTATTATACTTTTTATCATACACTTCCATCAATTTGAGTTTTTCCACTATTAAATTACCTATTCCTTCCTTTTCAAGATTCAAAGGTACTTCATAAATAGTTTTAGCATCCCTAGCCTCAATTACAGCATCCTTTTCAACATCGCAAAAGAGTGCCAATTTCTCCCTAATTTTTTCTCCAATGGGAACCTCTGTTCTACATACAAGTATATCTGGTTGAATACCTATACTCCTTAATTCCTTTATACTATGCTGAGTTGGTTTTGTTTTTACCTCTCCAGCAGTTTTTATATATGGTAAAAGAGATACATGGATATATAGTACATCGTTCTTTCCTACATCCTTTTTAAATTGCCTTATGGCCTCTAAGAATGGGAGGCTCTCTATATCTCCAACAGTACCTCCAATTTCCACTATAGTAATATCGTAGTCTTCACCTAAACTTTTAATTCTTCTTTTAATCTCATCTGTAATGTGGGGTATTACTTGAACAGTTTTTCCTAAGTAATCCCCTCTTCTCTCCTTTTCAAGGACAGTTATATATACCTTCCCAGTGGTTATGTTATTGTCTGCCCTTAGGGAAACATCTATAAACCTCTCATAGTTTCCAAGGTCTAAATCTGTCTCCCCTCCGTCATCTGTAACAAATACCTCTCCATGTTCATAGGGAGACATGGTACCTGCATCTATTTGTAAATAAGGATCTATTTTAACCATATTAACTTTGAAATTACGTGCCTTTAGGAGTTTTCCTATAGAGGATGCAGTAATACCCTTACCTAATGAAGAAACCACTCCACCTGTGATAAATATATACTTCATAATTAACCTCCTATTGTAGGACAATCATATATTAATGTTTTATATGGCCAATTATGTATTAATTTAATGTAATTTTAAACATTGTAGAATACTGAAGCATGATTTAGATATAATAATATAATTCGAATATAAATAAAACTAATATATAAATATAAATTTATTAATAAAATATAAATTATATGGACTTTACAGATTTACATCTGACCTATAAAAATCTTAAAAAATTAATTAAATAAAAAAATAAAATAATTAAAAAATAAAATAAATAAAATTATTTCATAAAAAAATTTCATACTAGGATAACAACCAAATACATGAGAAAAAGATGCTTATGAAATTGCCCCATGGGGTGCATACCTATTGAAGAACAAATACAATTGAGAAAGAATATATTGCCCAGATATACTTAAAGTCCATTTAAAACTACTTTTTTAATTTATAAGATATTTGCCAATTTCTTACCCATTGCAATTATTCCAAGAATTGGGGGTAGCCCCACAGTTTCTGGAAATATTGAAGAATCACAAACATATAATCCCTCTATTTCAGTTTCAAAATTCTTATCTACCACCTTACCCATTGCACAGGTGCCCCCTGGATGAGACCCCCTTGGTATTGTTTTATATATTCTTTCTAAGCCCATATCATATAGTATATCTGAAGCCCTTTTTATACCCTTTGACAATAATTTCTCATCCTTTTTAGTTAGTTCCTTATATATTTTATTACCTCCCACTATCCCCTTATTTTCATCCCTTATTTTTATCATTATTCCATATATATCCTTGCTACATATATTTTTGTCATCATACTTATTCGTATTATCTCCCTTTACCTTATTGTAAAGTAATATGGAGTAATGGGGGGATAATAGAAATCCATCATATACTTTATAGAGTGCCATAGGTATAGATCTATCTAAATGGGAATTATTCAATACTCCCCCCACTGTAATAAAGGTATCCACAAATAGGTTCCTTCCAAGGTGTTCATTATCCAATATATTTGATAGTATTCTTGGAGAGTTAATGCCTCCCCCACATACAATAACCTTCTCTCCTTTGAATATCCTTTTTTTTCCCATTAGCAAATCATATCCCTCAACTGTGAAGAATGATCCATTCTCCGCAAGGGAGGAAACATGGAAGTTAGATAGGATTTTACTATATGGGTTGGGATTTGTTAGAAACATTACTGGAGTCCATTTATACTGGCATACTTTTCTTGCACAAAGCCCACAGGCGTTGCATCCCTCAAAGTCCATAAACTTTGGAGTTCTTTCAAATCCATAGTTAAATAAATATTTGCTTTTTTCGTTGATATGACCTTCTGGTACTTTTTTTACATTTAGTTCCCTTTCAATCTCCTCATAAATGCTCCCATCTTTTATACCAATTTTTTTTAGATTTATTTTGATGGCATTTCCAACGGCACCCAATGCTGAACCCCCAAGGGAGGTTATATATAATACTTGAATTGTTTTTCCAAGATTATTGTAATTTATTTTATTATTTCCCTTTTCAAGCAATAATATTTTTTTATCTGGATATTTTTTATTTAATTCTTTAAACAGTGTGCTACCACCCACTCCTGATCCAACTATAATGAAATCATACACAGTATCACTTAATTTTTTATTTCGGTAATATCTCATAAATTTTCATAGGCATTAAAGAACATAATATTATAAAATAAATATTTCATTTCAATAATTCTTTAATTGGTTATATTGATTATTATTTTTTTATTATAAATATGCCTGATAAAATTAAGGTATTGATTTTATTATAGGTTTGTTTAAGATAAAAAAATAAATAAAAATATAGTATTATTTTAATAATAAGAAATATCCTTTTAGAAACAATGAAAAATAATATATGTGCGGAGGTGGCCCAGCCTGGTAGAGCGTCTGCTTGGTAAGCAGAAGGTCGCGGGTTCAAACCCCGCCCGAGGCTTATTATTTTAGTATTATAACTCTAAAGGCATTATCGAGCGAAATAAGGTAATGCATTATTTTTGGTGCATTTTTAAGAGGTTTTGTTCCAGACTTCATCTGAGGATTTATTTTTATTTTCAAAGAATTAATTTATCAATTTAAATGTATAATTAAATCTGAAATAAAAAAATAAATCTTATTCATATCTATTTAAACTTATAAAACTCTCCTACAAAACCCAACTTTGTTTTTCTCATTTACATAGACAGTTCCTGAAACCATACTTATTCCAAACCTTGTATCAACATCCCCATCAACAATTACTATTCCAACATTTAAGTTTTCCCCCATTTCCTCCAAAATATTTTAAATCTGCCCCCATAGAGCTGCAAAATCTATGACCAACATCTCCCTTGATATATACTATTCCTTTGTTTTTTAAATGCTCAACTAAATCTTTATATGTTACACCATCTACAACTTCTTGGTTGTAGTCAAAATTACTTTGCCAAACAAAATCATACGTAAAATCACATATACAGTCCAGTGGTTTATTTAGTTCCAACTTTAGAATATTATTTTCATTATTTTTTAAAAAATCTTAGATAGATTTTTTCTTTGATTTAAATAATCCAAAAACCATAGTATCACCAAATATGCAACTAAAGAATATATGCTTAAAAAAGTATAAATTCATTAGGTTTTGATTTCAGACCTATCAAATCTAAAAAAGTATTTTTCAAAATTGATTATTTTTTTATCTTTAATTGGTATTCCTTCGCTTTCTAAGAGCTCTATTTTCTTTTCTATTTCATTAACATATCCTCTGACTTCACCATTTGATCTAACAACTCTGTGACATGGGACTTCTGGAATACTTGGATTCTTATTTAATACCATTCCAACTGCCCGGTATCCCTTAGTTCTTAATACCTCTGCAATTTCTTTATATGTGGTTACCTATCCTCTTGGAATCTTTTTAACGAGATTGTAGCATCTTTCACTAAAACTGGACATTATATCCCCCAGATGTCTTAGAATAGACTTTACAATATATCATAATCCATATTATAATAATTAAAAATAAATCAATAATACATCATCAATTTAACCAAATAATCCAAAATTGCATAAATCTTCTTTAAAAATAAAACATAAAAAATAGTTAAGTAATTATGAAGGGCATTTAAACTCTTTCTTCCTCAGGGTATGCTGAGAGTTTGTGTTCTGCCAAGTCAAGTCCCATTTTCTCATCCTCCTCAGATACTCTAAGGCCGCCGGTGAATATACCTACTGCCTTACCTAATATGTACCCAAAACCTGTTCCATAGACAATAACAAACCCTGATGCTATTATCTGTTCCATAAGACTTACATCTCCTGTTCCACCAAACGCAGTCATACCAAAAATACCTGCCAATATTGCACCGGTAACTCCTGCTGTTCCGTGAACAGGTACCACACCACAAACATCATCAAGTTTTATTTTTTCTAATAATCTATAAACTATAGGAACCTGAGCTCCTGCTATGGTACCTATAATAAGCGCACCTACTGGGCTAACTATATCTGTACCTGCACAGATGGCAACAAGCCCTGCAACTAAACCGTTTGCCGTAAATAATACATCTTTTCTCGACATTAACAATGCCCCAATACCTCCACCTGCCATAGCAAGTGTTGTTGTAGCACATACAAGACCTGAAACATCCCCTAATGCCAATGAACTACCTACGTTGAATCCGTACCATCCAATTGCTAGAGCCAATGCCCCAAATACTGCCATTGGTATGTTGTGCCCTAAAATTGGTACTGATTTACCATTCACAAATCTTCCAACCCTTGGACCTAATGCTGCAATAGCTCCCAGTGATAAGAATCCGCCCAGACCATGAACTATTAAACTTCCAGCATAGTCATGCCATGGAACGATACTTGCACCCCATGGACCCAAGTATACGAAGAGAGGATATAATAACGCTGTTATTACAATGGATATTAGCACATAGGCACTAAATTTTATTCTCTCTGCAACTCCTCCTGAAACTATTGTAGCTGCTGTTGCTGCGAATACCAGTCCAAAGAACCATTTTGCTAATTCAATACCATTATCCACTAAGAACGGTGTTGCACTAAATATTTTGCTCCACCAATTTACGAAATCGGCAGGATTTATTGAGACTGCTAAAACACTGCCAATAAACAACCATGAAACACAACCAATTAACCAATCAACTATGTTCTTCATCATGACATTGTTAACGTTTTTCTTCCTAACCTGTCCTCCTTCAAGCATTGCAAAGCCCCATTGCATCATGAAAACAAGGACCCCCATCACAACAAGGAAGAATACATTCCCTGCTGTTACCAAACTTGTTAATGCATCTGCTATTGAATTTAAGTCTGCTGCAATCATTGTTAATCACCGTTTTATTTTTTTAAATTGCCTCTTTTCCTCTTTCTTTGGTTCTTACTCTAACAACTTCTTCAACAGGTATAATAAACACTTTCCCATCCCCTTGGTTTCCAGTTTTGGCATTTTCACAGATTATGTCTATTACCTTTTCCACATCCTCTTCATTAACTACAAGTTCAAGTTTTATTTTTGGGAGTAAATCAA
>DQSV01000042.1 GCA_015663075.1 Methanothermococcus okinawensis
ATCATCAATTGGACCATCTGTACCAGGCAATACAGGCACTCCAGCTTCCTTCATAATCTTTTTAGCATTTATTTTATTTCCCATCACCTCAATGGCCTTGGCTGGAGGTCCTATAAATACTATGCCATTATCCTCACAGGCCTTGGCAAAATTTGGATTTTCAGAGAGAAACCCATATCCAGGATGTATGGCCTCAGAGCCACTTTTTTTTGCAACCTTTATTATTCTATTAATATTTAAATAACTTTTAGATGCCTGTGGTGGGCCAATATAATAACTCTCATCGGCTAAGGATGTAAATAGGGCATGTTCATCGGCTTCAGAATATACTGCAACAGTTTTTATTCCCAACTCCTGGCATGCCCTTATAACTCTAACTGCAATCTCTCCCCTGTTAGCTATTAATATTTTTTTAAACATGATATCCCACATTAATTTTTTATAAAGTAATTAGCATTTATAATTAAATACATCCCAAAATTATTTTCTAAGAACTTTAAAATATCTAAAGAGAAGGAATTATAATTTTTTATTCAAAATATAAAGATATAAAATATTTAATTAAAATATTAAAAATTTTAGAATTTATTTGATTACCATGAGTATATCCCCTACATTTACAGATTGACCCTCATGAACAAGTATCTTTTCAACCTTTCCATCTACGGGACTCTCAACAGGGTTTTCCATTTTCATTGCTTCCAATATTAGTATTACGTCCCCTTTATTTACAGCTTCTCCTTCTTTAACTTTTATTTTTGTAATCATGCCCCTGAGTGGAGAGGTTACTGCCCCTTCAGTTTCCACAGTAATTTCTTCCTTTTTCTTTTTCATTTCAGTTCCATACTTTGGATTGATTCTAACTTCATAAGCCTCTCCATCCACTTCAATAATATATTCCGTTGGAATCTCCATAAATTTGGATACCTCCTTTTCCTCTGGAATGGGCTCAGGTTTTAACTCCCCTCTTAAGAACTTAACTGCAATATGTGGATATAGTGCATAGGTTAATATATCCTCTTCCTTTGAAACTATGCCCTTTTCTTCGGCTTCTTTTTTAACCTTCTCATATTCTGGCTCCAATAAATTAGCAGGCCTACATGTGATAGGTTTTTCACCATCCTCCAATGCTCTCTTTATAAGTTCTTTATTTATTGGGGCAGGGGGCTTTCCATAAAGTCCCTTTACGTAATTTACAACTTCATTTGTAATTATTTTATACCTTTCTCCAGTTAATACATTCATTACAGCCTGGGTTCCTACTATCTGAGATGTAGGGGTTACCAGTGGAGGATAACCTAAATCTGCTCTAACCTTGGGAATTTCTTCAAGTACCTCTTCAAACTTATCCAATGCCCCCTGTTCCTTCAACTGAGAAACCAAATTGGAGAGCATTCCCCCAGGCACTTGATAGAATAAAACCCGTGAATCAATCCTCTCAGAAATGGGATTTATTAAGTATTTATATTTCTCTCTAATCTTATCAAAGTACTCTCTAATTTCATTTAATAACTCCATATCTAACTTAGTATCGTACTTGGTACCTTTAAGTGCAGCCACAACACTTTCCACTGGAGGATGGGATGTTCCCATAGATAGTGAAGATATTGCACAATCCACTACATCCACACCAGATTCAATTGCCGTCATAAAGGTAAATAAAGCAATTCCACTTGTACAGTGGCTATGTAAATGTATTGGAAGGGATATTTCTTCCTTTAATCTTCCAATAAGTTCCTTAGCATCATAAGGTAATAGTAAGCCTGCCATATCCTTTATACCTACAGAATCACAACCAATTTCTTCAAATTTTTTTGCAAGTTCCACAAATTGATCTATGGTATGCACTGGACTGGTGGTATAGGATATATCTCCCTGTACATGGGCTCCCAATTTCTTTGCAACCTTTATGGGAACCTCCATGTTTCGAATATCGTTTAAGGCATCAAATATTCTAAATATCTCAATGCCATTTTTATAGGCCTTTTCAATAAACTTCTCCACAATATCGTCGGGATAGTGTCTATAGCCTACAAGGTTTTGGCCCCTCAGTAGCATTTTAAGGGGTGTGTTTTGAATCCTTTTTTTAATTATTCTTAACCTTTCCCAGGGATCCTCATTTAAGTACCTAATACAGGCATCAAAGGTGGCTCCACCCCAAACCTCCATTGAATAAAATCCTACTTCATCCATTTTTTCCAAAATAGGCACCATATCTTCGGTTCTCAATCTTGTGGCCATTAGGGATTGATGTCCATCCCTTAAAGTAACATCGGTTATCTTCACCACGTTATCCCTCTAAAAATTTTATAAAATATTAAAAATAGCAAATATTTAAAAATAGCATTTGCATCCTGTTCATTTATATTCTATTAATGTTATATATATCTTTACATTTTATTATAATCAAGAACCATAATTAATATTATGATACAAATAATAAAAAAAATAATTTAAAAAATTAAAAACAAAAAAATAATAAAAAATATAAAAATAAATAATAAGATAGTAAATAATAGAATTAATCCAAATCCTAGGATGTAAAAGAAGAAACTTTTTAAGTGTTAGGATTACTATACTTATAATAGGTTTAAAATGTTATATATTTTATTATACACGTTAAAATTTATTTAATAATTTATTTATTTCCATTTATGAATCATCATACTAAATAGGTCATATCCTATGAACATTATATTAATATCATTATTGGTAGTCTTAGGAGCCATAATAGGATTTATTACTGGATTACTTGGTATTGGTGGAGGGTTTATTTTAGTGCCCTTATTAAATAGTTTGTTTTATAATATGGGAATCCCTTTAAATGACTCCATAAAGATGGCTGTTGGAACTAGTTTATTTGTGATTTTTTTAACTTCAACAGTAAGTACTTATAAACACCACCTACAGGGAAATATTTTGTGGAGATGCTCCATTGTTTTAGGAGTCCTTGGAATTTTTGGTTCCTTAATTGGCTTAAAAATATCAATGGAGTATTTATGTGGCAACCTACATAAAGAATTATTTGCACTATTGCTAATTATTATATCTCTGTATGGATTTTATAGTACAAAAGGACAGGAGTACGGGAAACTAAGTAATAATCTATTGGTTAATGGCCTAAATACCGTAGATAATAGTATGGATAACATTGGTAGTATTAATTATAAAAAATTGTGTATTGTGGGCATAATTGTGGGAATTATCTCTTCAATATTTGGTATAGGGGGAGGTATAATTGTTATTCCCCTTTTATTATATCTTCTAAGGTTCCCAATAAAAATGGCAATTGGGACCTCCTGTGGTATGATGGTATTAATCTCCCTTATGGGATTTTTGGGTTATATGACTGCCCCCTATTCCTTCCATGAAAGTCTCTATAATGTTGGATATGTATCCTTAATTATTGGGTTAATTGTTGGATTAGTAGCCACAGTATCCTCTAAATATGGAGCAGAAATATCATACAAAATAAAATCCCAAAGGTTAAAATATATATTTTATACAATACTTATGATAGTGGGAGTTAAATTACTATTGGATTAAAATAGTTTTATAATATTTTAGTTTGAATTGTAATAAGAATAAAACTTGTGATACTATGGCCCATGCTAAAAGAATGACTCTAATACTTTATAATTCCTATGACAAAAATAGATGGCATGAAGCCCATAAAAGAGCCATAGCCAGGGCTGCCCCTATATGTCATGCCTTTAATTGTAATTTGGCAATTATGAACTTTCCAGGAAATAGAGAGGATATAAAATCAATAGAAACCACAATTGGTGATTCTGGTAGATACCTTAGAGAGTTAATTGATAATAATAAATTTATTGTAGTGGATAACTATCAACCGCAATTTGGAGTGGCCATTACAACAACATCAAAGCCCTATGAAAATAAATTAATAACTCCAGAAGAAGTAGCAGATTTGTTATATAAAAAATCCTGTGGATTAATTGTTGGTCTTGGAAGACATGGGTTGTCAAAGGAAATATTTGACTTTAGTAAGTATCATTTGGATATAACTAAGAAAGGAGTCTCATTGGAAACCTGTACAGCAATAGGAGTTATACCCTCTGTAATAAACACCCTTTTAAATCATGTATAGTATAATGAAAGAATGGAATATTATTAAAAAATTAAATATTAATTAAAGACTATAGTTAAATGTAAATATTAACTCAATCATAATATAAAATATAATATAAAATATAATATAACAATATTATAATAAACACATAATACTTTAAACCTATTGTATATCCTAAAATAAGTCATTTTCCTTTAAAATAGGGCTCCCTATTAAGTATGGCTTTATATATGAGGTCATCAATATTTTTTCCATCCCTCAGGGGGGATATAATATTAATTAAATTATCCTCTCTAAGTAAGCAGGGTTTTAAAAATCCATCATATGTTAATCTAATCCTTGTACAGTTATTGCAAAATTCTGTATTATCCATGGGCCTAACAAACTCCACCTCTAGTCCATCAATATAATATTTTTTTCTATTCTGCATTAACTTCCTTGTAATAACCCTATCAGATTTTTTTTCTATTTCATTTTCTATTTTTGTAATATCCACATAATACTTTTTTAAATTTTTATTTAGAGGTATAAACTCTATTATTTGTAGTATGGCGCCTATATCTCTGCAATAATCCATTAAAGGACCTAAATCTTCAATGGTATTTTTCATTGCAAGATAATTTATTTTTAAAGGGGTTAATCCAACATCCAAGGCTCTTTCTATGCCTGCCTTTACCCGTTCAATATCTCCACAGTAGGTTATATTTTTATATTTCACAGGGTCAATGGTATCCATACTAACATTTACCCTATTGAGACCAGCATCCTTTAATTTTTCAGCATAATTTTCCAAAAGAATACCATTAGTAGTAAGGGAAATATCCTTTATTCTAATATCAGATATGTTTTCAATAATATTTACTAAATCCGGCCTTAAAAGGGGCTCTCCTCCAGAAATTTTTATTTTTTTAACTCCAAATTTTAAGGTGGATTTTGCAATAATGCCTATTTCCTCTGGTGTCATCAATGTATTGCTATTACAATTATGGCCCTCCCTATGGCAATAAAAGCATTTTAAATTACAATGGGGAGTTATTGATATTCTTAAAGATCTTATTTCCCTGTTATAAGGATCTCTCATAATACCACAAGATTTATATAATGTAATTTAAAGAGGAATATCTAAATTTATTAAAGTTGTATACTTTTGAGATAAACTAATAATAATTAACACTTAATGAGATATTAACTTATGAAATATATATAACTTATTATTAAAAAAACTATAAAAATGATATAAAAATATGGGGTCTTTTTATATCGCCATTCAAATAATTTCTAAATATACTTATGTAATACTAAATCTAAATAAAACACCTTTTCCATTAACATAGTACATTCATTTAATTTCATCTAAATTACACAAAGAGGTGAACTCTATTAATAAAAAAATGTTCATGTTCAAATTTGCAGTATATATAATTATAATATATTCAATTTTAAACCCCTTGGAAAATTATTTTGTGGAAGTTGTAACTTACCATAGTTATTTACTTTTTAAGGCCTTTACTGTGGTTTCCCACTCTGAAGATTGGATCCATCTAAATGGGTTAAATATAGAGGTAATAAATGCATGTACAGGGATGATATTCATTTCAATCTTTTTGGCATTGGTATTCTCCCTATCTAAAAATATAAAAGAGGTGTTAATTGGGATACCCTTAATTTTAATAATCTACTTTGGAAATCTTTTAAGAATACTTTTAACTGGAATCTTAGGATTGGTTTTTATTAATAATAATGTTTATTTGATACATGAAATAGTAGGTTATCTAATGGCTCCCCTTACTTCGGTAATTGCCTCCTTAATATATCTAAAAATACTATCTAAGATGAGAGATTCTTAAATCCATTTTTCTTTACAAGGTATAGGTCTTCTATCCTTACTCCAAAATCATTTAAGTAAATACCTGGTTCAATTGTTATTATCATATTCTTTTTTAAGATTAGATTCTCCTCTATCTTTGAACTTATGGAGGGCTCTTCATGAACATTTACCCCCACCCCATGTCCTAAAGAATGTATAAAATATTTTTTATAATCCCCCATTAACTCCTTTGCCATATTATCTAACTCCCTTATTACTGTGCCCTCCTTAATATGATCCTCTACTTCATTTTTTACACTATTTACTAACTCGTAGATTTCCCTATACTTCTTATCCTCCCTTAATAAAATTGTTCTTGTAATATCTGAACAGTATCCCTCATAAACCGCCCCAATGTCTATCAAAACTATGTTTTTAATAATATCCTTTGAGGGCATTCCATGAGGAAGGGCTGTTTTTTTATTGGAGATCACTATTGTATCAAAGGCTGGTTTTATACTTCCCTTTTTTTTCATAGAATATTCAATCTCGGCTGCCAACTCTATTTCTTTAATCTCTTCTTTTGAATTCAATAAATAATCTATTCCATACTCCAAGGATTTTTTACTTATTTTAGAGGCCATTTTAATAAATTCTATTTCTTTATCTGTTTTTATGGATTTCATTTCCATTATTTTAGGAGATATTATTTTATAATCCTTAGGAATATATTTTACATACTTCAAAGGTAGGGTATCCTCAAAGGCGTCTCCTCCTTTAATTAGATTCTCTACCTTTTCCACCATAGAAACCTCTATGTTTTTATTCCTATATATTTGAGAAGCCCTGTATTCCAATTTTGGAACATTCAATACTGCCCTACTGGTTTCAACCTCAAAGGTTAGTAGGGAGTATGTTGGAGGGTATCTTTCTAAGAAATAATTTATATTTTCCCTATTTAATAGTACTGCCTTTTTTATATTATTCTCTTCTAAGTATTTTAGAAAACTTTTTATTTTGTCCATATTATCACAATATAGGTTTAGATCATTTATTTATTTTTAAAATATAATTAATAATAAAAATTTATAAAAATAAAATTATAAGAAGAAACTATATTTTAAATTATAGAATAGATAATTTTTTATATTATTAAATATTATTAAGATAATACTTATTTTTTTGAGATATTTATATCTATTTTAAACACTAAACACTAATAAAATATTTAAATTAAAATATTAAAATATGTAAGGTGATGCTATGGGAATATGGCAAGGTAAAAGTAAAAGAAAGCCCACTGGAGGTAAATATAAATTAGTTGTCAAGAAGCACAAAAGAGAAATGGGTAGAAACCCAGCGGAAACCCACTTAACTGAAGATGAAGTAAAAATAAAAGTAGTTAGAACAAGGGGAGGAAACATAAAGGTTAAATTAATGAGAACAAATTATGCTAATGTAATTGATCCCAAGAACAATGTATGTAAAAAGGTCACAATATTGAATGTAGTGGAAAATGATGCCAACAAACACTATATTAGAAGAAACATAATTACAAAGGGAGCTATTATTGATACAGAAATAGGTAAGGCAAAGGTTACCTCAAGACCTGGACAGGATGGAGTAGTTAATGCCATTTTAATTGAGCAATAAATTTTAATTTTTATTTTTTAATTTTTGTAAAGGGATTAATAATTTTAAGAGGAATAAAAGACCTATGGAAATTAAGTGCTTGGTATAATAATCCATGTTAAATATCTTCAGTAATTAAGGCTGCTAGAATTAATTCCAAATTTTTATTTTTTTTATATCTATTTATTTTTTATTATAATTTCTATAAATAAGCATAAAATGACTTTTTTAAATATTTAAAATAAAATTTCCACTGTTAGTATAGAATACCATTTTATTATATTCCCTATTAAACTCCTCCAAGGATATATTTTTCATGTTTTTATCTGGATAGGATATATTTTTTCTATATAGGGTTACCTTTAAAGGCCTCTTGGAATACACTATTACGCTATTATTTTTTATGGTTATATTGCTATTTATATAGTTATTTGCCCAATCTACATAATTCTTAAAGGAGCAAACCCAGGTGTAATTGTCCTTCCAAGAATATATTTTATTAGTATCGTACTTAACAATATCTGCCACATATACTCCAAAGTTTTCATCCTTGGGGGGAATATAACACTCACTAATGAAGGGGACACCATATGATTCATTATCAATTAATCCCGGTACCCTCAATATTGGGATTCCATTCCCATTGGATATGTTGGTATAACCTGGAGATACTACATACTTTATTTTACCAACGATATCAAGTTTCCACGTTAAGTTCTTATTATCTTTTCCAAGCACTGCATCCAATAAATACCTATCATTGGGTACAAGTAATCCATCTGCCCCATTACTTACTGCATAACTATAACTCCTTACAAACCAGCTATTGAAGTACTTATATTTATCAGAATTTATTTCACTGTCCAAAGTTAGGGGTAGGGGCTTTTCCCCATAATACCAATTAGTTACATATTCGTTGTTATCCCCTACCTCTGGTTCTCCTCTTTCATAGTAGTAAAATTCATTTTCAGAGGATAACCCCTTTTCCCAATATCCTGTGTCATTGGTCCCCTCATAACTTATGGTCTCTGGGTAATATCCCCCTATGGGATGGTTTTTAAACGTTTCAGGGGCTTTGAATGTATATATTTCAGGATAGTATCCCAAGGATAATATATCAAAGTCCTTTGGATAATGGTTTTTATTTTCAACTGAACTTACATATATATGGAAGTATTCGTCCTTACTCCATTTTTTAAACCAATAATTATTTAATAGGGAGTCTAATTCATCCTTATCAATATCTTTTTTTTCAATGATATTTAAATTTTCAGAGCCTGTTGAGATATAGGTAACATTTACATTTAATAGTTTTGAAAGTGCCTCTATATGTTTTAATTTTTTATCTATTAAATCATCATCTCTTAGATCCACTTTTAATTTTCTACCTGCTATATCCACCACATATTTTCCATCTTTGTCAAATATTACCTTTTGGACCACAATACCTGTTACAATAGTACTTTTATATCCTGGGGGAACTTTATTTATATATGCAAAAGTTCCATTGTTTTCTGAAACGTAGTATCCTACAAAGTCCAAAATATCTTTGTCATCAGGGTTTATGTGGTTAGTTATAAGTAATTTTTTAGGCTTAATTTCGTAAATTCCTTTTTTAGGGTCTAATAACTTAGTACTGGTATTATATACAGGAGGGATAAATGTACCATTATTACTATTATTCACTGGCACTGGAGGATTATATATTATTACACCGTTATCATCTCGGTATAAACTATTTTTAGGATATATTACAATGGAATTCCCTGTGTTTATGTAAGTATAATTGTAGTAGTTGGGAATTTCTTTTGGCACAACTCTTGTGATATTGAATTTATAAAGTACCCAATCATCCCTTTTTGGATTGTAGTCCCTGTCTATATAAAAAACAACTATATTGTCATTATTTAAATACCTGTTTAATTGTTTTTCATTATCTATGGTAGATAATGGCACATACTCAATAGGTATTGTAGAGTACCACTTATACTCCATGGCATGGTTATTTGTTAACAAAACAATAAACATACAGAGAATTG
>DQSV01000077.1 GCA_015663075.1 Methanothermococcus okinawensis
AATAGAAAAATCTAAAAATGCTAAGATAAATCCAACAACACTTGTAGCTTCCCAGACACTTGTAAATGAATTCAAAGCCCTAATTGGAGATAAGGCGGCAGAGGGTGCCATTGAAAGAAGTATGAAAAGATTGTTTGTGAAGTAATATAGTGAAAGTATGGAAAAAATTAAAGTTGTGATATTGGGTTCAGAGGATGTTGGAAAAACTACACTAATGGAAAATTTACTTGGTAATATTGGTAAAGTAGAATACAATAAAACCACTGTGGCCATAGATTATGGAAGTTTAATATTAAATGGAAAGAAAATACATATTTTTGGCACTCCTGGACAGAAAAGATTTCATTTTATGAGGGAATTAACCCTTAAAGGCGTTGATTTTGCAATAGTGGTATTGGATAGCAGTAAAGGAATAATGGACTTGGATAAAAAAATAATTAATACTTTAAACAATATGAACATACCTTACCTAATATTCTTAAATAAAATAGATATAGTAAATAGGGAAAACCTTAACAAGTTATTATACGAAATCAAAGAAAATTATAAGGATTGTTGCCATATCATAGAAGGTTCTGGGTTAAATGGAGTGGGGCTAGATAAATTGAAAGATATACTGTCTAACTTAACATATAGGAAGTAAAAATAATAAAATCAAATTAAATATTTATCATATTTTTTAATTGGAATATTATTGAAATTAATACAATTATTATATATAATTAAACTAAATAATTAAATGAATATTAAATTAATGTTATATACAGAGATTTAACTTAAATATAAGAAAAATAGTGATAAATGACAATAGAAAGAAAAAAACATAAATAATTAAAAAAATACTTTCAAATCTCCCACCTATCTGACTTTTATAACCTATATACTGTAAAGGATTCCACATACTCTCTCAGCGATTAGAAGCATTAAAGGAATGTTGATAAAACATCTGCGTCTTATTCGATTCTCCCTTCTTAAATATTTAAAATCTTTTATTTTTTATATTCTATTTTTGTTATGTTCATATTTTTTTAAATATTTTTATAAAAACATTAATATATATTTTTATAAATTTTACACTTATAAAATTAAAAAAAGTGATACTATGGAATTACATATTGATGAAAAAAAACTTTTAAAGATATTCCAAGACAGTAAAAGAGAAGAAATGCCTGTTAGTGAATTATCTAAAAATGAACTTATGAACTCAGAAACCAAGGTTATGAGAACAGCCTTATGGTTATCAGGTAAGGAATTAGTGGATATTATAGAAAAGAAAAAAAAACATGTTAGATTAAGTAAAAGGGGAGAGGATGCACTAAATAAAGGATTTCCTGAAAGAAGAATAGCAAATTACTTAAAGGAAAAGGGTAGCAATAATGTACCAATAAAGGATATTGATAATATATTGGATAAATCTGAAATAAACCCTGCACTGGGCCATTTAAAAAGAAAGAATATTGCTAAGATTGAAAAGGGAATTATATACTTTGATAACCTAGACTATAAGGATGATGAGGAGGAAGTCCTTAAGAAGATAAAAACAGATGCCAACATAGAGAAATATAACCCTAAGATAATAAACCTATTAAAGAAAAGGGGTCTTATTGAAATTGAGGAAATAACAGATAGATCCATTAAATTAACCAAAAAGGGTAAGGAACTTATAAAAAATCCCATAGAAATAAAGGAGGAAATATCCCAATTAACTAGGGAACATATTGTCGATGGAAAATGGAGAGAATATCATATTAGATCCTATGATGTAAGTATTCCCACTGAGGAGGTATATCCTGCAAAGTATCATCCTATGACAAGGGTAATCTATGAGGTAAAGGAGGTATTGATAGGTATGGGATTTAAGGAAGTAAAAAGCCCCATAGTTGAAAGTGAGTTTTGGAATTTTGATGTACTATTTGAACCTCAGGATCATCCTGCAAGGGATATGCAGGACACATTCTTTTTAAAATATCCCAATAGTGGAGAGATTCCAGGGAATCTTTTTAAAAAAGTTAAAGATATTCATGAGAGAGGGGTTGTAGATGGGAAAAAAATATCCAAGGGATGGAATTATGAATTTAAAAAAGAAATATCTGAAAGAATGGTTTTAAGAACCCATACCACAGTATCTTCAATAAAGTACTTAGCATCCCTTTCCAATGATGAAAAAAATAAACCTCATAAAGTATTTTGTATAGACAGAGTATTTAGAAATGAATCCATAGACTATAAGCACTTGCCTGAGTTTTATCAATGTGAAGGCATAATTATGGATGAAAATGTTAATTTTAATAATCTTATAGGGGTTTTAGTGGAATTTTTAAAGAGATTAGGGTTTGATAAAATTAGAGTAAGACCTGCCTATTTTCCATTTACAGAGCCTTCATTAGAGGCTGAGGTTTATTTGGAAGGAAAAGGATGGCTTGAAATTCTCGGGGCTGGAATGTTTAGGCCCGAAGTTCTTGAACCATTGGGTATTAAAAAACCAGTTTTGGCTTGGGGTATAGGGTTAAGTAGGTTGGCAATGCTTAGATTAGGCTTGATAGATATAAGAGAACTCCATAAGAATCAATTGACATGGCTTAAAAGGGTAAAGTATGTTAATAAATAAAAGTTAGTAATGGAAATATTAAACACATAATTAAAGGAATTCTTATAAAAAATAGAGATATAAAAACAAGATAATTATTGAATCTTAAAAATAGAAAATAAAATATTAATTAAAGAAATAAAATCATAAAGGAATGACAGATATACCAGAGTCCCTTATCAACAATCAATGTCTTTTTTATTTCTCTTGAAGATTTTCCTAGTTTTTGATTTTATTTATCATATGGTCTAACTGTTATTTATAGGTAATATATAGTATATTAATGATATTTTTTATATACTGCATAAAAAAATTTATTTTATTACAATTTTATTATAATAAATATTCTATAATCCTATTTTATTTATTATTTTCCAATTATTCATATTTATTATATGGATCTCATTATTTGACAAGATATATAGGTAATTGTTAATATATAGGGACCTTAAAACCCTTGTTTTATGTTTATCATCCATTTTTAGTGTTATTTTATTGTCATCTATTTTGAATACATAGCCATGATTGTTTGCTGGAATTACTAATATTCCATTATCCTTATCCCATAAAAAGGCATGGGGGTTATATAGTGCAAGGGACCAGTATTCTGGAAGTACATATTTATCAATTTCAAGGGGTTTTGAGACATTCCTCACATCAAATAAAGATACCTTTAATCTCCCATCATCATCCTTTCCAATACCTATTAATTTATTATCATCTATTGGATGTAGGTAGGTTAAATAACCTGGAATCTTTAATTTTCCAAGAATCTCTGGATTAGAGGGATCTGTTAGATTAATTACAAAGAGGGGATCTGTTTTCCTGTAGGTAATCATATAGGCCATCTCTCCCATGAATCTTGTGGCATATATTCTCTCTCCCTTTGCAATACCTATAAGTTTTCCAACTATCTCTAAATCATCATCCAATATATATATATATGTTGTTGGTACTTTTATCCCCATATTCCCAATAATTCCCTATTGTGGTGGCAACCCTTAGGTGATCATTGTATTCATCCATTGAATACCTATTTATTAGTTTTCCAGGGACACTGCCACATTTAACTTTAAAGGAATCCAAGTTTATACTTACTAACCCTGTTTTTTCTAAATTTTCCCAGTTTTTTTCTATATAGTATTCATAATCTTTGTTTATTGCATTCATTAAATTTAAGGATTCCTCCCTTGGAAGAGTTCTTAAGTAATTATTCAATACCCTCATTATTTCCATATATTTTGTTTCATCTCCAAAGTAAGGAGAATTTAATATATTTTTAATTAAATTTACTTTATCTTCTGGGAAGTATTTATTTAAATGCTCCTTTATAAAATTCATAAATAATTTATCTCTGTTAGGCTGTAGATGGTAGGCAAGATATATGTTATTCTTTGACATATATACCTCAGTGTTGTATGAACCTACGATAGCAAGAGTATTGTTTGTAGTTCCATTCTCCATCTCAATTGAGGATACAATATATGTAGCATCAAAATTATGGAACATATACTCAGGAATTATTGGTAAATAATAATTGTTGTACTTTATTTTTATATCATTCCATGCAATTTCATTATACTTTAATACAATTAAATATAACTTACCATTGTAGAGCCTGGAATCAATATAAGTGCCATTTATGTCCATTTCCCAATTTATTTTTGGATTTTCAGGATTGGATAGGTCATAGTTTAATATCTTACCCTCTGGTCTATCTATAATTGTTAAAGTATTGTTGTATATGTATAGAATACCCCCTTTGGAGATATTACTTAAAATTTTTGCAGATTCTGGAGGGAGGGCCTCTATAATATAGGTTGATCTTTTTGATAGATAATTTGAATATGTTGAATATTTTATCATTTGATATTCTGGAGAGTAGTAAATATAATTTCCATCAGTCTTTAAAATATCCCCCTCATCAATATCCTCAACTTGAACATTTGTTTTGGAGTATCTATCTATGGTTATACCACCACCCATGGTGTCAGTACTTGATACAACGGCGTCCTTCATTACAGTTTCCCCAGTTGGAGATAGAGGAGTTTTTACACCAAATCTATAACCTGAGTATGGGCCATAGGTGTTATAGCTATCTTCCAAACTATTTAAAAATTCATTGAGAGTTTCAGGAGTCATAGGGACTACCTTAAATTCCTTTATATTGGTGATATTAACGGTATTATTTATATTATTACCCTCTTCAACAGTATTTTCCTGGATGCATCCGCTAATGGATATTATAAATACGAGTATAAACATTCCAACTGTTGTCATATTATTTTTCATAAAAATACCCTTGATTTTATATTTAAAGCATAATATAATTAAATAAAATATTAATCTATTAAATTTTTTAATAAAATTTAAATTGTTGGTAAATATATATTTTTTTATTTTTTTTAAGTATTATGGATTTCTTTCTAACTGAGAAAGGAGATTGTCCATAAAAATTAATTTATATAAAAACATAAAAAAATAAAGGAGATAATTATTAAAAAATTTAATTAAAATGGTAGTAAAATAAAATAAATAAAAAATCTAATTTCTATTGAGGATTGATAAAAAACATATGCCTTAAAATTATAATTTAACTTTTTAAATATGGTGAAATATTGAATATGTTTGATATTGCCATTAATGTAGTAGAAAGTATTGAAAAGGGGATAAAGCCATTAATAGGGTGGGAAAAATCCCATGAGATTGTAAAAATTGGGGCAGATGGCACTCCTACCAAGAGAATAGATGTAATTGCCGAAAATATTGCCATAAATTCCATTGAAAAATACTGTAGTGCCGTGCTCATAAGTGAGGAAATAGGTTTTAAAAAAATAGGAGAGGACCCTCCAAAATACCTTATTGTATTAGATCCCATTGATGGCACATACAACGCATTAAATGACCTTCCAATATATTCCGTTTCCATAGGATTATGTAAGATTCCATATTACGAATATGGGTATAATGACAATAATCTCAATAGTGCAAGGGATAAAAGTAATTCCAATTATATGGATATAATTAACAGAATGACAATTAATGACTTAGAATTGGGAATGGTAAAAAATATAGCCACTGGGGATATATACTATGGAGAAGTTAGTAAGGGGTCTTATATCTTAGAAAAACACAACAATTGGGAAAAAAGAAAAATAAGAACATCCAATACAAAAAATTTAAAGGATGCCTCAGTTGGGGTTTTTGCCTATGGATTATCCACCAACACCTTAGATTTTATAAAAGATAGAAGGGTAAGGAGAATTAGAATATTTGGTTCTGCAGCCTTGGAAATGTGTTATGTTGCAAGGGGAGCCCTTGATGCATTTATAAATGTAAATAAAACCACAAGACTTTGTGATATTGCTGGAGGTTATGTAATACTCAGGGAATCTGGGGGAATAATAACAGATAAGGATGGAAAACCTATAAATATTAAATTAAATGTTCATGATAGGACCTCCCTAATATGTTCCAATGCTATATTGCATAAAAAATTTGTTGGAATATTTGGAAATAAATGGTTTTTAAAACCAACAAAATTTGGTATAATCTCAAGAGTGGATAGAGAGGAGGCCATAAATTTGGCCATAGATGTTATTAAGTATTTAAAATCTAAAAATATAGATTACCTACTGGAATCAGAACTATTCAATACCTTAAAAAATAATAAATTCCTTAATATCAATAAATCTGATTGTAAATTAATGGATAACATAGAGGATATATCCCATATGTTGGCCATAGGGGGAGATGGAACTGTATTAAGGGCCTCAAAATTAATAAATGGAAATGAGATTCCAATAATCCCCATAAACATGGGTACTGTTGGTTTTCTTACAGAGTTTGATAGAGATGATGTATTTAAGGCCATAGATATGGTTATTATGGGAAATTATGAAATTGAGAAAAGAACCAATTGTTTCTGTGTTCTTAAAAGGAAAATAAACTCTGATAAATGTAATGAGGGGCATAAATATTATAATAAGGATATAAAAGAATATAATTATAAACATTATTATTACGATAAAGAAGAAAATAATAATATTATTAAGAACAATGGTGAGAATGACAACTATTGTGATTATACCTATAAATACTCTTTAAATAGTAAAAACAAAGGTGAAGAGGGGAGGGAGTTCAATAATGACCATGGAACCCATTGTCAAAAAATACTTCCAGATGCATTAAATGAAGTAGTTTTAATTACTAAAAGTCCGGCAAAAATGATTCATTTTGAAGTATATGTTAATGGAGAGGTTGTGGAGCAGGTTAGGGCAGATGGGCTTATAATATCAACCCCAACAGGCTCAACAGCTTATTCATTAAGTGCAGGAGGTCCAATATTGGAGCCAGCGGTAGATGCCTTTATAATAGTTCCAATATGCCCGTTTAAACTATTCTCCCGGCCAATAGTTGTTGATGGCAATTCTGAAATTAAAATAAAAATATTAAAAAAATCTGTATTAATTGTAATTGATGGAAATATTGAGGGATTGGGAAAAAAGGGAGATGAACTTGTATTTAGAAAATCTGATTCCTATACTTACTTTGTTAAAGGTAAGTCCTTTTATGGCAAATTAAAAAAACTTGTGGAGGAGGGCAATTAGATAAATTCAATAATAAGAGTTAATTAATCTAAATAGATAATTTTTTTCTCCAGTGTTTTTGGATTGTAAAGAGGATAATAATTAGAACTCCACTTTTTTATGTTTTTATTCCCTTTAGATATTTTAAAGTCTTTTATTTTATCTTATTTATTTTTTTAATATTATTTTATTTTTTATTATGTGTGTTCTATTCACTTTCTCTTTCTCTTTAATTCCACAAGTTTCTCTATAGGTTTTAAATTAACCCCCTCTTCAAATTCAATATATCCATTTTTATGGGCCCTATCAATAAACCCTTCCCCCCACTTAGTTCTAATTAATACTGTGGAATACCCTACAGGAGTTCCCACATTTCCAATTGAAATATCTGAAGTGATTCCTGTAAAATCCCAGCAGGATTTGCAGCCCATTCTCATAGCATGCTCCACATTCTTTAAATTATATTCTACAGTATCCCCATTTATAAGTTTTACTATTAATTTTCCCTTTTCTATTTCCATTTTTTTAACTTTCCATGGTTCAATATTACTTTCCTTTAATATTTTTATCATTTTATCGTAATCATAAGTTTCAAAGCAGAAAAGTCCTATTTTTAATCTTATGGAATCTCTAAAGGGTTTTAATAGATCATTATCAGATTTCATTATTTTGTAAATGGCATCCATTACACAGGGAGTTCCCACCACTGCAATTTTTCTTAACTTTTTATCTATCACAGCCTCTTTAAGGGCCCTAAGTATTGGAACATTCCAATTATATTTACTACCTGAGGATTTAATAACTTCCTCCTTTGAGGTGGCTAAATATGGTTCTGGTTCTAAGGTCCAATTATCTTCCATCATAACAAGGGCCCCATCTATTAATCCCTCCTCAAATGCGTTGGCCAATAGGGCAGTTACCACTCCGCCATTTTGGAAGTTCTTTAAATTAATTCCAGATTTCGCCTTTAACATTTTTATTATTTTACCAATGCCCACATCAACAGGAGGATCTGATGAATCCTTTATTTTTGGACAGGCATCATAACAGGCTCCACAGGACACGTCATAAAGAGTAACCTTACAAAACTCAGCAGACATGGGATGCTCTTCATTTTCCACAGGGACTATAATACAGGCACATTCATCACATAGAAATTTTATAGGACTCTCTTCTTTGAAGTATATGTTATCCACAGGACATACTGCAACACAGGCCCCACATCCTGAGCATATATTTTTATCCCATACTTCTTCCTTTAAATTTAAGTAGGACTTCATTATTCCACCATTTAATTTATTTTTATTTTTTAAAGTTATTTTTATATTAAATTACATAATCCCTTAAACCCATCTCCTAAGAGATTTAAAAAAATGATATGGACTTTTTTAAAGTTAATTTTTCATAACCTTCCATATTTAAGAGAGTATAATCCTACATCCTGCCATAACATAGTGATGCTTTTCTGTAATTTAGAGGATCTTCATTTTACAAATTTTAAGAAATAAATTTTACTTCTTTAATTGATTTTTATGAATTTTTTAATAATTTTTATTTTTTTAAATTTACTTTATTTTATATCCATACCCTATGATTATCTCCCCTATCTTAAATCCTGAGTATATAATCTACCAAATGGTCTCTTTGATATTGGTGCTATCTTGGTATATTGGGACTCTATTAGTTTTTTCTTTACTTCATCCCCTAAATTAAATATACTGCAAAACTTCTCTATGTAGATCTTTATCTTTTTTCTATCTTCCTCAGTAAATTCCTTAATATCTGCAGCCACACCAAGTTGTGAGTTATCTATCTCTCCCCTTATATATATGGTCCCTCCATGAATACCTGTTCCAATCATTTTTCCTTTAATTTTCCCAAGATCATCCCCTTCACTATCTATATTCAATACCAATATAAGCCCTCCTGCCATATATTCCCCCAAAAAATCCTTGGCTGTGCCACCTATAACCAATACTGGGAATTTATCCATATACTCCTTCATATGAATACCACTTCTATAGCCTACATTATCCCTTACAAATATCCTGCCCCCTCTCATTGAATGGCCAGTTACATCTCCACCATTACCATGAATAATAATAGTACCATCATCCATGGTATTTCCTGGAGCATGATCTGTATTTCCATATACTATAATAGTTGGACCACTCATAAACATTCCAAGGTCTCCCCCTGGGACACCATAGATTTCTATTGTTAAATCCTCTTTTTCAATACCATTTCCAATGAATCTTTGTCCCAATACATTTTTTAAAATAATCTTCTTTAATTTAGGGTTTTTATCAATTACCTCATGGATTTTTTCATTTAACTCCCTATATCCCATATCCTTGGCATCTATTATTACCTCCCTTTTTTCCTCTTCTCCATTTTTACTCATAATTTCACCTTTTTTAAATGAGATATAATTAAAATAATAAATGGCAAAAAAACAAATTTAAATTTAAATATGATATTAAATAATAAAACATTAAATCTATTTTCTTTTTTCCTTTAATTATTTTTTAAATTATTTTTTAATTTTTTAATATATATTAAAACCCAGCATGCTTAATGCCCAATGCCTCCAGTTCAACATTATTTAATCCAATGCCCCTCAATCTATCCCTATTACCTCTTAAACTTTCAATGGAGTTAATTCCTGCTGCTCCAAGTAATTCCTTAATTTCAAGGGTCCAGGCCTTAATAAGGTTGGCAACCCTATTGGCTCCCTCTTCAACATCCAATCTATTTACTAACTCAGGTTTTTGGGTTGCAATACCCCAAGCACATTGACCGGTATAACATCTACCACAAACCCTACAGCCTAATGCCACCATTACGGCAGTTCCAATATATACGGCATCTGCACCAAGGGCTATGGATTTAAACACATCAGCAGAGTTTCTAATACCTCCACTAGCAATAATACTTACTTCATTCCTTACTCCCTCTTCCCTCAATCTCTGATCAACTGCTGCAATAGCCAATTCTATGGGTATTCCAACATTATCTCGGAATACCTTTGGGGCGGCTCCTGTACCCCCTTTAAATCCATCAATTACTACAGCATCTGCATCTGAAGTGGCAATACCATTTGCAATGGCTGCTACATTATGCACTGCTGCTATTTTCACAAATACAGGCATTTTCCATCTAGTGGCTTCCTTTAAACTTCTCACTAACTGGGCTAAGTCCTCTATGGAATAAATATCATGATGAGGTGCGGGAGATATAGCATCACTTCCCTCAGGTATCATTCTTGTCATGGAAACCTCAGCAGATACCTTTTCCCCTGGTAAATGCCCACCTATTCCTGGTTTTGATCCTTGCCCTATTTTTATTTCAATTGCAGCCCCCTTCATTAAGTAATCCTCATTAACTCCAAATCTACCACTGGCTATTTGTGTAATGATATGATTAGCATAGGGGTAAAGGTCCCTGTGCAATCCCCCTTCTCCAGTACCCATAAATGTTCCACATTCCTTAGCAGCCTTTGCCATTGCCAAGTGTGAATTTAGAGATAGGGCTCCATAGGACATATGGGCTATCATGATTGGAGTTTCCAATTTTATATTAGGGGCTATATTGGTTTTTAATTTTGCCTTTTTAATTTTTTTACCATCTATTTCCTCTTCGATGTATTCAAATTCCAATTTTTTTGGCTTTTTTCCAATGTATGTTCTCAATTCCATAGGTTCCCTTAATGGATCTATGGATGGGTTTGTTACCTGACAGGCATCCAACACTATGTTATCAAAATAGGTTGGAAGTTCTTTGGCATTTCCCATACCACTTAGTAATATACAGCCAGTCCTGGATTGGTTTATAATATCTTCCCTTACCTCCCTTGTCCATAGGGGGTGGTCTCTCCAACATGTTAAATTTTTCTCTATAGTAATAGCATCCCTTGGGCACATAGCCACGCATCTTTGACAGGCTCCACATCTGTTGGAGTAGGTAACTATTTTATTCCTGTCTCTTCTATATACTCCCCAAGAACATTCTCTTACACATCTCTCACAGAGCATACACCTATTACTATTTATTTCCACTTTATATTTTGGTGGAACTGTTGAAGGTATCATTTTTACTCCTCCTAATAATTAATAAATAATTAATATTTTTTCATTATTTTTCCATTTTAACAATCACAGGCATTCCTGCATCAGGCATCTCAACCTTGTCCAATTCAGGACAGATTCTTCTTATGGCAGCCTCTTCACTTGACACAAATAACAAATCATCCTTTTCAGCAACAACAAGGGGCCTAAGTTTTATTCTATCTGTAATCCCTATCATAGTATTGTTTTTCTCCACATCTCCATTCATAAATACCATACCTTCATGGGTACCCACTATAATGGCAAAGGGACCATTTAAAACAGCGCCCCCATAGGTCATTCTTATACTCTCATGTATTTTTCTCTCATCCTCCTCCATAAGATCTATCTCCTTCCAGAACTTTGGAGCAATGGCACTTAGGGCATACTCCACAGGCAATTTATGTTTTCTAATGAGGAGGTCGAAGATATAGGCTACAACTTCAGTATCTGTTAGCATTCTACATTTATACCCAAAACTTTCCACATATCTTTTGTTTGTACCATAACTTGTAATCTCTCCATTATGCACGACAGACCAATTTAATATATTAAAAGGGTGGGCTCCTCCCCACCAACCCTTTGTATTTGTCGGGTATCTGGCATGAGCCAACCACATATATCCCTTATATTGATCCAATTTATAGAACTCTGCCACCTCCTTAGGCCATCCTGATGCCTTAAATACTCCTAAGTTTTTACCACTTGAAAATACAAAGGCTCCATCAATTTTATCATTTATCTCCATGACTATATTTACCATTAAATCATTTTCAATATCTCTATAGGATGGATGAAAATCATAAAAAAATCTCCATGGGATAAACTCCTTTTTTAAAATCCCTCCATTTGTAGGAATCTCCTCATCTTTAATAACCTTTCCATACTTTTCCAGTGTATTCTTTATCTTACTAATTATTTCATAGTAATCTGGAGTATTGTTTAAAAAAATATGTAGGGCATAACTATCTTTGTATTTTGGATAAATTCCATAGCCCACATATCCAGAGCCTTGCCCATTTCCTCTCTCCTTTAAACTATCCAATGCCATGGCAATTTTATCTCCACTTATTAGCCTTTTCTTTTTACTTATAAATCCGATAATTCCACACATGGTATTCCTCCATTTTGTAGGTCATACTACTATAAAATAAGTTATTTATATATTTTATTAAATGGAGTTTATAGAATGATATTAATATTATTTAAAATAATATTTAAAAATAAGATATTTCAAGATAAAGTGGATATTAAAAATATATTTAATGGCTATGACAAAAGAATATATTAAAATGTGGCTATTTTAAAACTTTTATTTTTTTTATTTTATTTTTTTTAATTATTCTATTTTTTTATTTTTTATATATTGATCAGAGTATTATAAAAACATTTATTAATATGGAACATTTATATTAAATATCTAATTTACAACATCTTTAGGAATAATAAACCTTAGATGATATAGATAACACTTACAAACACAATAGTATTATAAAATATAAAAATATGTCACATTATAAAAAAATAATAATTTTTTTAATAAAAATAAAAATGTTTAATTAATAAAAAAATAAAAAAAATAATAAAATAGTAGAATAAATTATAAACCTTTATAAAAATTCGAGGTAATAATATGGAGTATAAACTAATAAATGTTGAGGAAAAAGATATAACAAAGGCTATCTTAAAATCTACATTTAATATGTGGATGGATATTTTAGAGGTAGATGTGGTTATTGTTGGAGGAGGTCCCAGTGGCTTAACAGCAGGTAAATACTTAGCAGAGAATGGCTTAAAGGTTGTTATATTGGAGAGACATCTATCCTTTGGTGGAGGTACATGGGGAGGTGGTATGGGCTTCCCATATATTACAGTTCAAGAGCCTGCACATGAAATTTTAAAGGACTTTAATATTAAATTGGAGGATGTAGGTAATGGACTTTATGTGGCTGATTCCGTTGAGGTTCCAGCCAAATTAGGAAGTGGGGCAATAGATGCTGGAGCCAAGATATTAACAGGTATTGTTGTTGAAGATCTTATTTTAAAGGAAAATAGGGTATGTGGGGTTGTAATAAACTCCTATGCTATTGAAAAGGCAGGGCTCCATATAGATCCAATTACAATAAATGCAAAGTATGTAGTTGATGCCACAGGACATGATGCTTCAGTTTCAAATACCTTAGCGAGGAAAAATAAAGAATTAGGACTGAAGATTCCAGGAGAGAAATCATTATGGGTAGAAAAGGGAGAGAATTCATTACTTAGAAATACTCGAGAGATATTCCCTGGTTTATATGTTTGTGGTATGGCCGCAAATGCCACCCATGGGGGATATAGAATGGGAGCAGTCTTTGGAGGTATGTATTTATCTGGAAAAAAACTTGCCCAATTAATATTGGAAAAATTAAAAAAGGATTAAATTCCCCTCTTAGACTAACTTCCATTTTTTTAGACATGAAGGGGCAGAATTATTTAAACCGAAGAGGAAAGAGAGATACACTGAAGATGTCTATATGTAGAGAAGGAAACAAAATATTGGAATCTGAGGGCAAAATATATATACTATGCATCCTTTGAAGATTTAACAAAAATTAAGGATTTGGAGATAAAGCTCCTTTAATAGATTGATTATTATAATTTTATTTTTTTATTTTTTAATTATTTTAAATAACTTTATTTTTTAATAATATAATAATTTTTTATAGAAATTCCTTGGAATAATCATAATAATCTTCCTCTGAGTCACTATAATAATCGTAATAGTAATCATCAATAACCCATAGTTTATCCTTATACTTTTTTGAAATCTCAAATGCTTTTTTAATTGTATTCTTATTGTTTCTACTAAATATTTCATTGGCTAAGGAATCCACAATATTATAGAGACGCTCACTATCTTCCTCTATGTATTCGGATTTTCCTATTTCCTCCAAAAGTTCAAGTAATTCTTCATTTTTGGCATTCTTCAAAAATCTATTCTCTAAAAAGGATTTAAATGTATAGATATTCTTCTCTTCATAGGGGATAAGTTTTAAAATTGACAATCCTTCCTCCAACAAACTTCCTTTTTTAGGAATTATCTCATACCACATATTATATTTAACAATAATATCCTCCAAGATTTTTAATATTTCCTCCTTTGACATTTTTCTTAAATTATTGAATATCTCGTCCCCATCTATATAATTTTTATTTAGATAAGCCTCTATTAGTGCATAGGCATGCTTACAGTTGTACTCATAGGGGCAGGAGCATAATCCTGAGTAATCTTCTAAATCCACAACGGTGTTATATAAGTCTCCTCCGACTACTTTACCATATATTTTATTTTTAAATACTACGCAGCATTTTACTAAATTATTTTTATAGTAGGTCTTTCCCCTTTCAATGATCTTTTCTGAATATATCGTTTCAAAGGCCTTTTCTAGACATGAGGATTTATATTTCATATCATTACCTCATAATTTTTTTATAGGGTCCTACTAATAATTATTTTTATTTATTATGAATTTGTTAGAACCATAATTTATAAAAATTAAGTATTATATTGATAAAGTTAAATAAAAATTAGGGAGAAATTATGCTAGAATACAGTAAATTAATATTTATATTCATTGGCATCGTATTAATAATCACTGGTTTCTTTTTAACATCCTTTGGAATAAGTAGTTTCAATACTTCCTCTAACCTTCAAAATCAAAAGGAATATTCAGAGAATAATAAAAATAGCGAAGAGTATGAAAAAAACTTAAATAGCGAAATCTCATACTCAGGAATAATTATGATAGGCCCCATTCCAATAGTATTTGGAAATTCCCCATACTTAATTGTAATTTCTTTATTAACTTTAATTTTAATGATAATTTGGATATATCTTAGTATTAAGCTGTAATCTATTGAATAATTTTGAGGCAGTGTTTTTTGGTTATAAATAGCATAATTTCTTCTGTGTTTATTTTATTCTTTTATTTAAGTATATTATTTTTAGACTCCTTTTTTTTCAGTCCTGCTGTATCCTAAATATGGGATTTCATCTCCACTCTTAAAAATGCTTAGAAATTTATGAGATTTACTCTATTTTCTTGTAAATAATATACTTTAATTAGAATTTTTCTTATTTTTATTATATATGTATATATTCTTTCATTGAAATTAATTAATATTAAAAAATTGAAAATTTAAAAGAGTATTTCTTTAATTTAAAATTTTAATTTAATGTTTTTTATATTTATATACTCAAGTTTATTAAAAATTATTAATATTTTTTTAATCTCTACAAACGAAAAATAATGAATTTCCATCCCACAATGGTCTAATTTTAACAGTTAAAAATTTTCTTTATTTTAATATATGGATAGCTGTACCTTTCCTGTATAAGCTGGATAGGAGAGATCCTCTACCAACAGCAAATCCTGGTCTGTTTCTACAGTATTTAAGAACCTTAAAAAAGTAAATTCCAAAAGTGCTTCTTAAAAAATTAAAATATTAAAATATTAAAATATCCCACTACCGCGGGAATGGCATCTTCGACCTCTTCCAGGTCCTAATCCCCTACCACCCCCTTCATCTATTCTGTGGATATTTGCTGCAGGGGCCCCACAATATGGACAAACCTCTGGCTTTGGAGTTCCGCGGGGCACCTCAATAGTTTTTTTACAATTTTCACATAAAAATTTCTTCATTTCCATTTTACCACTCATTTTTTAATTCTTTTTCTAATCTTTTTTTCTCTTCTTCAAGATATTTTATCCTTTCCATTAAATATCTTTTCCTATCTCCTTCAAAATCTCTGTCAAATATTTCCCATCCGTGGATTAAATTCCCATTTTCGTCTAAGTAGTATGCATGGGGTCCAAGGCCACACCTACATGGGCCTATGTATTTATAACTACCTCCCTTATATATAGTATTTATTCTCGGAGTAAAATGGCATCTGAAATGTCCTCTAAAAAATCCATGTCTTCCAAACATTATCTATCACCTCTTTTTTTTCTAATATATACCATATGTGTAAAAATATATAAACTTTACTGTTATGTTTTATGTTGTGTTAAAACAATGAACATACGTGATAATAAATATATTAAATATATTAAATAATAATTTATAAGGTTTATTTTAATGATGATTATATAATTAATTACCTTTAAATCTTAAAAATAGCCTCTTTATTTTATCAATTAAACTCTCATTGTATATTTTTTCAATTTTATTTACATCAACATAGGAGCCCACAATTTTAAGGGCTAATTCCATATGGGCCACTGCAGATGGGGATTTTGGACTATATTCAAGGACACTCATCCTCTTTAATACGGCATTTCGTATATTCTCATCTTCAGGTATTTTGGAGATAATTTTTTCATTTATAATCATTTCTATTTCATCGGCACCCATTTCTCCAAAATCACGTCCTGTTCTATTTAAAACAGCCCCCAATATTGGAGTTCCAGCCATTTCACTACTTTGTTTTATTTTGAGACCATCAGATATGGAAAAAAGTTCAGGGGTTATTACAATCAATACCTTATCTGCAACTGCCAAATGAACAGCCATATCTCTGTTTAATCCAGCAGGGGCATCAATAAGTACATAATCATAGTCATCGGCAATATCGGATATGACCTCTGGAAAAATATCTAAATCAGATTTTTTATAGCCTTCTATTGATAAACTTGTGGGTAAAACATATACTCCAGTTTTATGTTTATATATGGCCTCTCTAACATCAAACTCCCCTGAGAGGACCTCATGTAGAGAGGGCCTCTTTTTTTCAAAATTAAATATTAGTCCTAAGTTAGCCATGGATATATCCCCATCTACAACAAGGACCCTTTTTCCAATTTTTGATAGGGCCACACTTAAATTTGCAGATACTATGGTTTTTCCTACACCACCTTTTCCAGAGGCTATCGTAATAATCATTAAATCACCGGAAAATAATATATTTTTTTAATTTTATTCTATAATTTGTCAAATTGAAATATACTATAAACTATAAACAATGAAATCTAAGTTTTTTTTGCTATATCCATTATTTTTTCAGAGCCTTCTGTAGGTTCCATTAATCCATTGTATGTCTCAGATACGATCTCCTTTATTAATTTAATTTTTACATTTTTATTTTTTCTATAGGATTGTATCATTAATGGACAATTTAAATACTCACTTCTTAATGAATTTTTCTTTAATTGGAATACTTTAAGGAAGTTTATAAAATATACACTTGTAACTTCATCCCTTTTTATTTTCTCAGATATATGATTGTTTATTATATGGTTTATATTTCTATTTATAGATTCCTTTAAAATGTATTTATTCATTTTATTGCATATAGTATCACAGGGATATTCTGCTAACCCCATTAATATATCTTTTTTATTTAATTTTATTGGAGTTATAAACTCATGGGGTATATCATTTTCATAAACGTAAGTTTCTATTAATTCCTTATTCTTCGGGGGAAGAACCACAGGGCCAATATCCAAGGATAAGGCAAATACTTTAAAATAATCCCTTAAAACACCTAAAACACTTAAATCATAGGAACACTGAAGCAAATATAAAACCTCCTGTCCCTTTTTTAGCCCAATACCTTTAAGTATTGAAATTGCATTTTTCCTTTTTTCCTCTGAAATTAATTTATCAACATAATCCTCTACTATTATGATCAAATTTTTTTTAAATTTATTCTTTAAAGTTTCCCTTAATCTACCAACAACCCATCCTCCAGGCCCTATTATTGCGGATTTATCAGATCTTGTGAGAGTATATATTTTCAAAAATAGAGTTTTTCTATTAATTTTATTGTTTTTATTAGATTCCCCACAGCATTCATTCCCATAAAATATCTCAATATCCACTATTTCAAAGTTTATAGGTCTTAAATTTAAGTTATTCCGTATTTCTTTTACTTTATTGCTTATTTCCCCCAATAGTGTTTTTTTGTCCCAATTTTCCATATCTACCCCTATCTTTAATATATAGTATGGTTAGTAGCATATCATAGATTTATTAGCAATATAACAATTCTTCATACCTTTAAGTCTTTCAATAACAGTTATATCGATCCTTAGGAAATTTTGAGATCTTAATAAAGTGAGTATAAATATACTTTATAATCCCGTTGAAGTATAGGTGAGCAAGAATTCCAAAGATTATAAATCAAACAGGAAGTAATATACAATTATTGCCTTAGATAAAATATACCTTGTTCATCCAAATGTTTCCTTCATGTACTTTTCTATTAAATTCATAATCCCTCTTATTATTTTTCTATGGGTTCATAATCTTTATATATATTATTTCAGTATATGTTATTTTTTTGATGGACTGGGAGTATCTATCTTTTTCATGTTTATTTAATTATAGTAATTTTATTTTAATTTTATTATTTTCTAAATTAATCATAATTTTTGAATTAATTTATAATTTATTAATGGTGATATTATGGATCCATGGGATATTATGAAAAGTTCTCAGATAGCCTGCTCCTTGGAGGTAAGTAGTTTTAAACCTGGTAATGTCCATAGAAATAGGGAATATAAAGATATAAAATATCACCATTTCCTCAGTTCAGGTATTGCCTTTGGGGATGTGATATACAGGGTGGCACTAAACAGAAGAAACATTGGGGAACATATAAAAATGGCAGTTATACAATCAAGGAAGTGGTCTCCAACAAATGCCAATCTGGGAATTATTATGCTACACATTCCCATTGCTGCAGGGGCTGGAGGTATAGAATACTTTAATGAGCATAAATTAAAAAAAAGCATATGTTCCATAACAGAGAGTAGTACTGTAGAAGATGGATTAAGGGTTTATGAAGCTATAAATATAGCCATGCCCCATCTAAATCCTCCAAAAAAGGGCCCAGACGTTCATAAAGATGATTCGAAAAAGGCCTTATTGGAAGAAAATTTAACATTATATAATGTGTTTAAATTGTCCTCTGAATGGGATAATATCTCCAAGGAATGGGCACAGGGGTTTAATATATCCTTTGAAGGTTATAATTTATTAAATAATTACTATGAAGAGGACACTAATATAAATTTGGCAGTTACTAAAACCTTTATTAGTTTATTATCTAAATATCCTGATACCCTAATAGCAAGGAAAACAGATTTTGATAAGGCATTAATGGTCTCAGATGTTGCAAAAAACATAAAGGACAATGGATTCAAAAAAAAAGATATGGAGGAGTTTGATAATTTTTTATCAAGGGAAGGGAATAAATTAAACCCTGGAACTACAGCAGATTTAGTGGCATCCTCCCTAATGATTTATTTGTTGGATAAAATAGATAGGGGAGATACAGTACTTTGGTAATTTTATGATTTATTTATTAGTTGAGTATTTCTAACTTAACAAAAAATCCAATTAAGGAATAAAAAATAAATAAAAAAATAAATAATTTAAAAAAATTAAAAAATAAAATAATAAAATGGACTAAATACTTAAGATAAAAAGAAAATAAAATATTTAAAAAAATAAAGGAAAATAATACATAAATTAAATATTCAAAAAGTAGGTTCCTTACATTATTTAAAAATATAAAGAAGGTAAATAACAAAAAATTAGAAATATTTTTTATATAATGTACATAGTAGTGCATAAATATACACATAACAAAAAAATTTATATAGGAGTTCATAATCATATACATACCGTAGTAGTACAAAATACATATTATCAAAATTACATATCTTCAATATCTCCTGATAAAAAATATAAAAAAGTAAAGAGGTGATGGTATGGCAGCAAGTCAGCCAGTAGTTGTATTACCAGAAAATGTAAAAAGATACATGGGAAAAGAAGCCCAAAGAATAAATATATTAGCAGGAAGGATTATTGCTGAAACTGTAAGATCCACATTAGGTCCTAAGGGAATGGACAAAATGTTAGTTGATGATTTAGGGGACATAGTAGTTACAAATGATGGGGTAACCATACTAAAGGAAATGAGTGTAGAGCACCCTGCTGCAAAAATGCTAATTGAGGTTGCTAAAACCCAGGAAAAAGAAGTTGGGGATGGGACAACAACAGCAGTTGTAATAGCAGGAGAATTATTAAGAAAGGCTGAAGAACTCTTGGATCAAAATGTTCACCCAACAATAATTATAAAGGGATACCACTTGGCACTTGCAAAAGTACATGAGATATTAAAAGACATATCTATGGAAGTTAATCCAGAAGACAGAGAAATATTAAAGAAAATAGCAATGACCGCAATAACTGGAAAGGGTGCTGAAAAGGCCAAGGAAGCATTGGGTGAAATAATAGTTGATGCAGTTACAACAGTTGTTGATGAAAATGGAAAGGTAGATAAGGATTTAATAAAAATAGAGAAGAAAGAAGGGGCTTCAGTTGATGAGACAGAGTTAATTAAAGGAGTATTAATAGACAAAGAAAGAGTAAACCCACAGATGCCTAAGAAGGTAGAAAATGCTAAGATAGCATTATTAAACTGCCCAATAGAAGTTAAAGAAACTGAAACAGATGCTAAAATAAGCATCACAGATCCTGCAAAAATGATAGAGTTCATTGAGCAGGAAGAAAAAATGATAAAGGAGATGGTAGATAATATAAAGGCATCTGGTGCAAATGTAGTATTCTGTCAAAAGGGAATAGATGACTTGGCTCAGCACTACTTGGCAAAGGCAGGAATACTTGCAGTAAGAAGAGTTAAAAAATCAGACATAGAAAAACTTGCTAAGGCTACAGGTGCGACCATTATTACAAATATAAAGGACCTATCTGAGAGCGACTTAGGAGAAGCAGGAATAGTATCCGAAGAAAAGGTTGCTGGAGATTCAATGATATTTGTTAAAGAGTGCAAACATCCAAAGGCTGTAACAATCTTAGTAAGAGGTACAACAGAGCATGTAGTGGACGAAGTTTCCAGAGCAATTGATGATGCAATTGGTGTAGTATCCTGTACCATAGAAGATGGAAAGATCGTTGCAGGTGGAGGAGCAGCAGAAGTTGAATTGGCTATGAGATTAAGAGATTATGCCGATACTGTAAGTGGTAGGGAGCAGTTAGCAGTTAGAGGATTTGCTGATGCATTAGAAGTAATACCAAGAACACTGGCTGAGAATGCTGGTTTAGATGCCATTGAAATGATCGTAAATCTTAGAGCAAAACATGCAAATGAAGGAAGTTCAACATACGGATTGAATGTATTCACAGGAGATGTTGAAGATATGAAAGAAATTGGAGTTGTTGAACCATTGAGAGTTAAAACACAGGCTATCCAATCAGCCACCGAATCTGCTGAAATGTTATTAAGAATAGATGATGTAATTGCAGCCGAGAAATTAAGTAGTGGATCTGGAGGAGATGCAGG
>DQSV01000084.1 GCA_015663075.1 Methanothermococcus okinawensis
AATGGAGAGATATTATTTATAAATCCCTATTTATTGGACATAAATGGAAAAAATTATTCTTTGGATTATTATAAAATATACCCAATTGCCTTAAATTTTAAAGATTTAATAAATAAATAGTAAATATTACTATATTTTTAATTTTAAAATTCTTTTATTTTCTTAATAAGCATACCTTCCACTTTTACAGGATATGTTCTTCTTGCAAGTTTTACTGCTGCCATTAATCTATCTTCTGAACTGGAATATATTCTATATAACAACTGCCCTTTATCTACTTTATTTCCTCTTTTAACATACAACAATACTCCTGCTTTTTTATCCTTAGGGGCTCCGGCCTCTTTTGCTATATTTGTTATTAATTTATTGTGTATGGATGTAACATAGCCATTTCTTGGAGCAGCAATTCCTTCAAAATACTTTCCCACTTCAATCTCATTGGGATCTGTTATCTTCTCCCCCTGTTCAACTATTATTTCCTTAAATTTTTCAAGGGCCTTTCCAGACAATAAAATATCCCATGCCATATCTACTCCAGCACCAGGCTGTGCTGCTCCTCCTGATTCCAATAGTATTCCTGCCAAGGATACGGATTTCTCAATTAGGCTTTTTGGAGCAGACTTTGAATCATTCAATGCCATCAATGCCTCTTTAGCCTCAAGGGCGGGACCTATGGCTCTACCTATCGGCTGTCCTCCATAAGTCAATACACATTCAACAGATATTCCAACTCTTTCTCCAAGTTCTATGAATTTTCTTGCAAGGGTATTACCTTCTCTTTCATTTTTAATTTTAACCTCTGGTCCTATGGGGATATCAATTAATGTATGATCTATACCTGTTGCAATTTTTTTGGCCATAACACTTGATAGTAATTGAGGTTGAGGATCTATGGATAGGGGTCTTTCCACATTTATTATAATATCATCTGCAGGGGCCAAATTTACTCCTCCACCCCAAACTAAACACCCATTGGTAGTTTCAACTACCTTTTTTATCTCTTGGGCATTTAAATTCACCTTTGTGAGTACTTCCATCACATCTACTGTCCCGGCTGCAGAGGTTATTGCTCTAGATGAGGTTTTTGGGATAATTATACCTGCAGAGGCTACAATAGGCACTGTAATTAGGGCATACTTATTGCCTGGAACTCCACCGATGCTATGAACATCCAATATAGGCTTTTTATCCCATTGGAGTTTATCTCCTGTTTCTGCCATTCTTTTGGCCATTTCTACAATTTCCCTCATTTCCATGCCATTAATATATGTGGAGACTATAAATCCTGTTAACTCAATATTGGAAAGTTTTTTTGATACTATATCATCTATGATTGTACCTATTTCCTGGGAATTCAACACCTGCCCATCCATCTTTTTTTTGATATATTTTAAAGATTGAGGTTTATGAGCATGTCTTACCCTTACTTCATCTCCCTCTTTTAAATATCCTATGAAGCTTTTACTAATTCCAATTTCCCCTTCATTTACCATGGTTTTAGAGTGGTATAACACACCTACAAAAGAACCCTTAGAGGTTTCTATCAATACCCTATCCTGAGGATAATATTCAGTACCTATTAAATCCCTTTCATTTACGATTACTCCATTATTCTCTAAATCCACATCCAATAATTTTGCTTTTAAAAATAGCATGAATATGCCCCATATTAATTAAATTTAATTTTTGATTAAAATTTAAATAAATATTTTAATAAATATACATAATAATATAAAAAATAAGGAAATAAGAAAAACATAAAAAAGTTATTTATTGTTTAAATTATTCAACTTTTCCATATACTTATCAATTAATTTGGTATTTAAATTTGTTTTAATACCCAATCTTTCCAATACCATATTATTCAAAATAATTTTGAGTATTTCTAAACCTTCTTTAAATTCAGTTATTTCCTTTAATCTTTTTGTTATCTTAGGTGATTTTAATTTTTTAAGGGCCTCGACAATATCCTCCTCTTTAACCCTCTTGCCCTTTTTCTTTTGATATATCTCGTCGGCAATCTCTTCAAGTTTTTTTATATCAAAGGGTAAATGTTCTAATATTTTTTTATGTAGGGTTTCATCTATGGAGATTAGCATTCTTGCAATATCTATATTTTCAGTATTTTCATCTATCTCCATCTTTTTAACAACAAACCACTTTCCTTTTTTTGCTCTGAATTGTATATTTTCCTTTTCCATAGTTAATCATCATTTAAAGTTTATGAATTTATAAAACAATATAAATGATAATTATAATATAAATACATTAGTGATAATTAAAATAAGTATAAAAATTATGTGTATAACTTAACAAACCATTTATAATAAATAAAAATTTTAATTTCGAAATAACTCCGTAAAAAATAAAAAATATTTAAAAAAATTTTCTCTTTATATACAATAATTCTTTCAAAAATATATTTTATAACTAACTTCAATTTTTATTTTAAATTTAATTTTAATATCAATTTAAATATTTTTTAATAATCATTTATTTATTTAGAGATTGTTATATATTATTTCTTTTTTTATATTATAATTTTATGGTGAGGATTATGAAAAAGGAATTAACAAATGTGGATATATATGCTACTGTGGGGGAACTTCAAGAGGTAGTTAATGGTATATTGGATAAGGCATTTCTAATAGATTCTCAGGGGGGAAAGGAATTAATATTAAAATTACATATTGCAGGCAAGGGAACAAGGGAAATTGCCATAGGAATTGGCATATATAAATATATTACCCTAACAGAGTATAGCAGGGAAAAACCTAAGAACCCTCCTTCCTTTGCAATGTTACTTAGAAAATATCTAAAAAATATAAAAATAACTAAGATAGAACAGCATAATTTTGATAGGATTATTAAGATAACCTTTCAATGGAAGGAAAATCTTTATAAATTAATTATAGAACTTTTTGGCGAGGGAAATATAATACTTTTAGATGGAGAGGATAGAATTATATTGCCCTTACATATTGAAAAATGGAGTACAAGAAAGATTGTTCCAAAGGAAATATATGAATACCCACCTCAAAAGGATCTAACGCCATTTAATTTAGATTATTCCATAGCCTATGAGGTATTTAAGGATAAATTTAAGGATGAGCAAAATAGGAAAAAAGAATGTGTAAGGGTTGTCTCAAGGATTTTTGGTCTTGCTGGAATATATGCCGAAGAAATATGTCATATTGCAGGAGTAGATAAAAAAACCATTGATCCGTCAGAAGAGGAAATAAAAAAATTATTTGAAGGAACTAAGATATTTTTTAATAGGCTATTTAATGAAAGAAATCCTCAAATAATACTAAAAAATGGAGAGAATTACGATTTATCGCCTATAGATTTAATAAAGTATAGTAGTGGTTGTAATAATAATGATAATGCCAATAATATCTATGATAAAAAATATTATAAAAAATTTTTAAATGCAATAGATGATTATTTTTCACAGTATGTATTAAAAAAGGAAATTAAAGAAAGTGAAACAAAATTGCAGAAGATAGTAAAAAGGCAGGAAAGAATTCTAAATAGTCAGATTGAATCTTTAAAAAAATATGAAAAACAGGCCGAAGAAAATCAGATAAAGGGAGATTTAATATATGCCAACTATGCTACTGTTGATGAGATAATAAATACCTTAAGATTAGCAAGAGAAAGGATGGAGTGGAGAGAAATCAAAAGGGTAGTTAAAGAAAATAAAGATAATCCAATATTAAGTAAAATAGTATCAATCAATGAGAAGACTGGAGAATTAATCTTAAAATTATCTGCAGATTATGGAGATGGACCTATTGAGAGAAGTGTTTCATTGGATTTAAGAAAAAATGCCTTTGAAAATGCAGATATGTATTATAATAAATCCAAAAAGTTTAAAAATAAAATGAAAGGAGTTATTACAGCTATAGAAATATCAAAGAAAAAACTGGAAAAGTTAAAGAAAGAGGAAGAAAGTGAAATAAAAGTCCTCAAAGAAATGGAAGAAAAAACATTAATAAAAAAGGAAAGAAAAAAGAGAAAATGGTATGAAAAATTCAAATGGACCATTATTGACAATCACTTAATAATTGCTGGAAAGGATGCCACAACAAATGAGGTATTAATAAAGAGATACGCTGAAAATAAGGATATAGTATTCCATACCCTTATGGAGGGAGCCCCATTTGCAGTAATTAAGATGGACAGGGATATTGATGAGATGGATGAGAAAAAAAGGAATAATTTATTAATGGAAACTGCAAAATTTGCAGTTTCTCACTCCAAGGCCTGGAAATTGGGATTGGGAAGTGCCGATGTTTATTGGGTAAAACCTGAACAACTATCAAAAACTGCTGAAAGTGGAGAATATCTTAAAAAGGGAGCCTTTGTAGTTAGAGGTAGAAGGAATTTTATAAGAAGTGTGCCCCTTGAACTTGGAGTGGGTATTGTTGAATACGAGGGAGAAAAAAAATTAACTACGGCGCCCCCTGAGGCAATTAAAAATTTTGAAAAGTATGTTATGTTAAAACCTGCCAAGAAGAAAAAGGGAGAATTAATAAGGGAACTTAAAAATGAGTTTAGGGAATATGACATAGATGATGAGGATATTCTTAAAGTACTACCTCCTGGAGATAGTGATATATTAATTAGGTAGTATATTCGGAGTTTAATGTCACATAGTCATGCCCTAAATCACAACCATAGGCTATGTTTTCATAACTTCCCTTTTTTAAGTCTATTATTATTTTTATTTTATCTTCTTTCATTATGTCCCTTGCCAACTTAAAATCTTCATCATCCTCATTATCAATTGGATTGCCTTCTTTAACTAAATAAACCTCCCTTCTATAGTCTGAGATAATAATATCCATAGTATCCATATCCATATCTGCTCCACTATATCCCACTGCTGCTGCAATCCTTCCCCAATTGGGATCCTCTCCATATAGGGCCGTTTTTACAAGTAATGACCTAACTACACTTTTTGAGGCCTTAATTGCATCCTCCTTTGAGGTACAACCCTTTACTAAAACCTCCATAATTTTTTTACTTCCTTCTCCATCCATTACAATCATCTTTGCTAACTCCCTACATATATAGGTTAAGGCCTTATCAAATAGGTTGGAGCATTCCTCATATTTTATGCCACTCTCTCCATTTGCAAGTATAAACACTGTATCATTGGTACTTGTATCTCCATCTACAATAGTATTATTAAAGGAGATATCCACAGATTTTTGAAGGGAGTTTTTTAAATCATTGGGATTTATTTCAATATCTGTTGTAATAAATGAGAGCATGGTAGCATGGAGCATGTTAGGTGCTATCATACCTGCCCCCTTTGCAGTTGCCCCTATTCTCACTTTTTTCCCATTTACTTGGAATTCAATTGCAATGGTTTTTGGAAATCTGTCGGTAGTTAATATGGAATTTGCAAAGTTATTATTATTGCTATCCTTTTTTAACATATTGCAGACTTTTTCTATGCTCTGAGTTATTATATCCATGGGCATTTTTCTTCCAATAACTCCTGTGGAGGCCACTAAAACTGAGTCCTCTGGAATATTGAGGAATTCTGCAGTTTTTCTTATCATTTCTTTTCCATCATAATATCCATCCTTTGTAAAACAGTTTGCATTTCCACTATTTACTACAACGGCCCTTATATTATCCCTATTCTTTTTTAATATTTCCTTGGATAGTTTTACAGGATGGGCCACAATCTTATTTGTTGTAAAGGTTCCTGCTGCTATGCAATCCTTTTCAGAGTATATTACGCCTACTCCATACTTTCCATTCTTATAACCATTTGCCCTGAAACCCTTTGGGGCTATTACACCATTGTTTATTATTTTAAAGTCCATATTCTCACCAGTAATTTTAAAAAATATTATTTAATAAATTGATTCTTTGTTTATTCTATTATTGGGAATTTTTTTATTATTTTTGACTTTTTTAAATATTTATATTTATATAAAAATAAATTAAGATTGATATATAATCATAAATAATTATAAAAAGCAAAATTGGCAGTAAAAATTAAAAAATTATAAAACGTTAATATTTAAAATATAATGTAATATGTGTTGTTAATAAAACTAAAATATAATATTAATAATATTTTTTTGTTATATCTTGACAGTCTGTCTGATTATGATATTAAATATCCTATCAAAAACCATATTTTTAAATCCTCTATTCCTTTGTTAATTATCTTCCTTTTTTTCCAATTCCTTATAAAGAACAGATTGGATTTTAGTTATAAGCCCAGAGATTAAATAAAGTACTGCTAAAACTATTATTATTTTTCCCCACATTGTCATAGGGGTAATATCCCCATATCCTATGGTGGTTAGGGAAATAACTGTAAAATAAAATGCATCTGCAAAGTTATTTATTCTAGGATTTACCTCATTTTCTGCTAACCATATAAAACTGGAGATTATGAAACAATAGGTTAGAATAGTAATAAAATTAACCATTTCACGGCTTAAACTAAGATTTTTAAATTTTACAATCCTTAAAAGTACCAGTATCCTTACAGCGTTGATTATTCTTAAACTAATAATTGCATTTGTGGAATATATTTGAAGAAGGTAGAGTATAAAGGCACCAATAACTATAGCATCTATTATATTGTATAAATTTTTAAAGAACTTTAACTTATTCTTAGTTCCAACTAACTTATAAATAAACCCAAAGGAAAGAAAGGAAATTGCTATAAAATCCATTTTTATTAATATATTTTCATAGGAGTAATTGTATGTTGATAGTATAAAGGAGATTAAAATCTCCAGAGTACACAATATATTTATTATCTCAATGGCATTATATACTCTTGGACTATAAATTTTTAGATTTTTCAATGATTTCACCATATCCCAAAAGGATGTGCTGATAAAATATATTAATACATTTTAAACTTAAATATTAATGAGATACCTTAAGTCCCCTTAAATAAGCCTATATGGACAACCCACGATGAACCCTTAGGGAGAATTCTCTCTCCAATACTTAGAAGCAACTAAGGAGGACAGTATGGATTTCTGGGTTTTATATGGCCTGCCCTTAAGCGTTTTGAAATCTTATTATTTTTCAATACTTTATTTTATTGTTATTTTTTTAACTATTTTATTTTTTAATTATATATAACTATTATTTATGTTATTGATAATTATTTTTATAATTGCTATTTTTATTGAGTATTAATAATAATTAAAGTCTATTATTTATAGGAAATGATTTTTTTAGGACTATTTTTTATACTTTTATTAAAATTCTTTATTTTTATAATACAGTGGGGCCTGTTAAATCTAAATAAATATTAAAATCAAAAGTATAAATGATACGAATAACATTAATAAAAATGTATTTTTGTTCTAAATTATAATTATCATATCAATATCAAAAGAGCAATACTTGGTGAGTAGATGGGAGTACAATTTAATGATTTAATTCCCAAAAGGGAAATACTCTTAAAGGATTTAAAAAATAAAACATTGACAATTGATTCAATGAATATTTTGTACCAATTCATGTCAAGTATTAGATTAAATGATGGTAGCCCCTTAAGAAACTCAAAGGGAGAGATTACCTCCATATATAATGGCCTATTCTATAAAAATATATACATTCTCGAATATGGAATTACCCCAGTATGGGTATTTGATGGAAAACCACCAGAATTGAAGTATGAAACACGAGAGGAAAGAAAAAAAATTAAGGAAAGGGAAGCACAGAAGTATAAAAAGGCAAAAAATGAGGGAAACTTAGAGGATATGTATAAGTATGCAAAGAGGGTTAATTACTTAGAGGTAAAAATTGTGGAAAATTCAAAGAAACTATTGAGGTTAATGGGAATACCCTATATAAATGCCCCTTCAGAGGGAGAGGCTCAATGTTCGTACTTAGTAAAAAAGGGAGATGCCTATGGAGTGGTTAGCCAGGATTATGATGCTCTTCTATATGGGAGTACAAGGATAATTAGAAACATTACATCCTCAAATAAACCATTGGAATTGATAGAATTGGAGGAGGTATTAAATCATTTAGAGATAACCTTGGATGACTTAATAGATGTGGCAATACTTATAGGAACAGATTATAACATGGGAGGTATTAAAGGAATAGGCCCAAAAAAAGCCCTAAATATTGTAAAAAATAATATAAAGGAGGAATATATAAAGAATATTCCAAATTACCATAAAATAAAAAATATATTTAAAAATCCTGAGGTAACGGATAACTATAAATTAAATATGGAATATCCTGATGTAGATGGCCTGAAAAAATTCTTAATAGATGAGATGGATTTTTCAGAAAAACGAGTAATTCCCTATGTTAAAAAATTAGAAAAATTAATCCATGAAAGAAAGAACCAATCCACACTGGAGGCATGGTTTTAATTATTATTGTAATTAATTAAATAATAAAAAATTAAATAATTATATAAGATACTGCAATAAAAATAATAAGATAGAAATAGGATACTCCAAAATTTAAAATATTAAGAGAAAATAAATATATACAAAAATTAAAAATCTAACTACTGCATTCTTAATGTTCCTAAACATTGGGAAAAGGATAGGTTTCTTACAGCACTGACTTATGAACCTTAACTTAAGACAAAATAGAGACATTTTCCAGTAGCATCAAATTGAAGTTATATATTTGGTTATAATATAAAATATAATGACATATTACAATTAAAAAAGTAATAAGAATAAAATTTATATTTTAAACAATTTGTAAATGGAAGGCCCTAACTAACAAAGCATTGCTCCTTATGTCAAAACAGAATGCAGATTACCCCCTTAGAATATAGAAGGATTAAAATGACTACAAAAATTAAAATCTGTAATTTTTTTAAATTTCTTAGAGATAGATTAGATTTTATTTGATTAATATAATTTTTTATTAAAGTTGTTTTTTACTAAATTTTATATTATTATTTAATTGTTATTTAACTATTATTTAATTGTTATTTTAAAATTTTATTATTATTTTATTATTATGTATATTTATCAAAAATAGAAATATATGTGAGAAAATGATTAAAATATATAAATTAACAGGATTTTCTGGAATTATATTCCTCCTCATAATATTTATTTTACTTATAATCTTGGCAATAATGCTATCTCCCTTTATTATAATACTTATATTCCTAATAGTGATCTATTCAATATATAGAAAATCCAAAAAATCCATTAAGACGCTACTAAGGGAGATTAAAAAGAAAAAAATAAAGATAACTGATGAATCAAGTAAGGGAGAGGTAGAGATACATTTTGCAAAAAATATCCCTGTGAAACCTGGTGAGGTTGATAAATCTGGAGGTAATAGGGATAGTAAGGATGGTAAAAAATACGATAATGGTAACAAACATTATGATATGATAGATGATGAATTTATAAAATATTTAATGGGCAAGGGGTTTATCTCCAAAGATGGAACACTTTATTATAATAGCAAATCAGTATATCCCATTTATAAAAAATCCTATCCAGTAAATGAGATTATTAGATTGTACTCCACTAAGCCTGAGGTAGATATGATAGTTTTAGGATTAAAGGGAACCCCAGATAATCCCAAATTTATATATCTTATTCCAATAGAAGATTCAAAGGAAAGAATGTCTATAGGAGAACTTAAAAAATATTTAAAAAATTCTTTATAGTACCTTTTAATAATAAATAACAATTTATATCATCATGTGAGATTATGGATGTGTATGAGGTATTATTTCAAAGATGTTTGGAACATAAAGTAATATTAGATAACCAGGAGATTCCCCTATGGAAAATTAAAAGGGAGGACATAGAAAACAAAAATATAAATTTTAATTTGCAATGGGAAAACCTCCAGGGTTTAGCAATATCCCTTTATGAATTCAAAAAAAAACAATCGGAATCCAAGGAACTTATAAAATTACCATTATATGAGATAATTGTAGGTATAGCATTTTTAAAATCAAAAGAATCAGGGTATTTAATTACTGATGATATGAGTAATATATACACCTGTATTAATTACCTAAGTGAGATTATAACTACAAGAATAAATCATATATCCAGAATGTACTATCTCATTAAAAAACCTTTAAATACCAATATTTTTGATGAAGTGATACTTAAATTTCCTCAAAAAAAAGATATTAGAACTAAAAATATGGAGGATTTGAAGAAAATTGTTTTTAAACTTAAAAATTTAGATTTTGAGGTATAATATAATAATTTATATTTCTATTTTGCCAATTTCTTATTATCTATTTATTACGAATTATAAATTTATGATATCATTTATTTGATTATATTTATTATATTTGATTATATTTATTATATTTGATTATATTTAATTATTTTCAATAAAAAATATTTTTAAAATGTAATAATGGTTAAGAATATGGAATATGATGAAAATGAGTTTTTAGATAAGTATGGAGATAAAATAAAGCAATATATTAAAATTAAATTATCTGAGAGTGCAATAAAAAATAATATCTTTGAATTTGATATAGAGGATTTTTTAAGTAATTTTCCTGAAATTTGTGAAATAAATGATATAATCATAAATTATCCCATAAATGTTGAAAATACTATTTCTTACATATATAAAGAAGCATATATTGAGGTTTTTGGGGAGGATAGTAAGACAAAGAAGGAATTGGAAAAGATACAAGTAGCCTTAAAAAATCCCATAGGTTGTTATAAAAAAATAGATGAAATTAATTCCTCAGATATTAATAAACTTGTGATATTTGAAGGTAATATCATATCAGCAGCAAAGGTATGTGCCCTATTAAAGAAGGCATGTTTTGTATGTAGAAACTGTGGAAATATAAAATATAAAACAGTAAATGATTATTTTTCAATGCCTAAGATGATATGTGATAATAAAAACTGTAGGGCTGAAATGTCCATTGACTTAAGTAATTCTACCTATGTAAATATACAGGAGTTGGAAATTCAGCAGCCTATAGATTTAATGAAGAATCCAGAGGATCCTCCAAGGAGTATTAAAGTGTTTCTTGAAAATTCTGAGGGCATATATTCTGGGAGGGTAAATGTTGTGGGAACAGTAATGAAAAAATCAGTACGTGCAAATTTACCAATTTTTGAAATATATGTTAAGAGTAACAGTATATCTTTAAATGAAAGTTATCAAAAGATAGAAGTAAGGGATATATTAAACCCTGATTTAATAGAGATATTGGATGAATTAGGTAAAAAGAAGAATATAGTGAATATACTATCTAACTATCTCATATCACAGATTAAAGGATATGATATTGTAAAGAAGGCCATATTTCTTCAACAGATCAAAGGATGTATAAAGTTCCTACCTGATGGTTCTCCCTTAAGAAGAGATAGTCATATTCTTTTAATTACAGATCCTGGAATAGGAAAATCTACAATGTTAAGAAGAATAGCAAGGTTGTTTCCTCAAAATTCCTATGCCTCAGTCACCACTGCAACAGGAGGAGGGCTTACAGCCAATGTTGTAAGGGAGAGTACTGAAATAGGGGATGGTTGGGTAGTAAAACCTGGAGTATTTGTAAAGTCCAATGAGGGTACAGCCTGTATAGATGAACTTACAGTGGATAGGAATATTATGAAGTATATTCTTGAGGCCATGGAATCCCAGACCATACATGTAAATAAGGGAGGCATAAATGTAAAACTTCCAGCCAAATGTGCAGTTCTCGCAGCATGTAATCCAAAGAGAGGTAGGTTTGATAGTAATTTGGGAATAGTTGAGCAGATAAATATTCCCTCTCCTCTTTTAAGTAGATTTGACTTAATATTTCCATTGAAGGACATACCGGATATAAAAAGAGATGAGGAAATAGCAGAGCATATACTGGATATCCATATAGAAACAGCAACAAAAAACTATTCTGTTCTAAAGCCAATTGAGATAGATGGTATAATTGTAGATGAAAATTTAATTAAAAGTTATATCATCTACGCCAGAACCTGTGCATATTTTGAGGAGAATCAGGCACTCTTTATGGGGGAGGGCATAGATGAGAGAGAGTTAAAAAATCCATATTTAACAAAATCTGCAAAAAAGATTATAAAGGACTACTATATCAATATGAGAAAGTTAGGAGAAGGGGATAACCCAATACCTGTTACTGCGAGACAATTGGAGGCCGCCATAAGAATCTCTGAGATGCATGCCAAGGCAAGATTATCAAGAAAGGTTGAAGAAAGGGATGCAAAGATAGCCATAGATATTATTGAAGAGTGTTTAAACCAAGTTGCTTATGATCCAGAAACTGGAAAGTATGATATAGGAAAGGCCATGGGACAATTGCCAAAATCCAAGTTTGATAAAATGGATAAAATAATAGAGATCATAAGGGAATTATCAGCATTATCAGATAATGGTTTGGCCCATGAGGAGGACATTATAGAGAGAGCCACTGAGTATAGTATATCAGAAAAGGAAGTGGAGGATTTACTTGAAAAATTGAAAAAGAATGCTGAAATTTACTCTCCAAAATTTGGATATTATAAAATTACTTAGGGAAACATATAAAATAATTAAAAAAATAAAAATAAACTTAATCTTAAAAAAATTATAGATAATAAATAAAAAAATTTAAATAAATCAAATAATCTAAAATTTTAAAAATACTTAAGAAAAAGTACTTTTGTAAAAATTAGAAATTCTTTCATTGTTCTCCTATGATCCTAGCACTGAGAGAGAGCAATTCTTTCCCTGAAGGATTTGCATTAAACTATATTGTACTAAGATATATGGAGTTTAAAATTATCTCTTTACAATATTTTATATTTTTTTAGATTGTAAGTTTAAAATGCCCCTATATTTGGCTGTAATAATTAATTTATTAATTACAATTTATTATGATATTGTTTTAAATATTTGATTAAATTAAGGTGAGAGGTAATGCCAACAGTAAATGTTATCAAAAGGGATTTGGAAAACCTAATAAATATGAGCATTTCAGATAATACAATAAATGAAAAGTTCCCAATGATGGGTATTGAGGTTGAGGGCATATATGAAGAGGTTAAAAATAATAAAAATGAAAAAATAATCCAATTTTCAGTGAATCCTGATAGACCTGATTATCTAAGTGTCGAAGGTATTGCAAGGGGATTTAGAGGTTTTATAGGCATAGAAATGGGTATGCCAAAATATCATGCACAGGATTCCCATGTTGAGTTTTTTGTTGAGGAAGTTAAAAATAGACCATATTGTGCCTTTGCCATAGTTAAAAATATTCCTATGAACGATTATGTTTTGGAGAGTATAATAAACCTTCAGGAGAAACTACACTGGACAATTGGAAGGGATAGAAAAAAGGTAGCCATTGGTATTCATGATTTAGATAAGGTAACTCCTCCCTTTTACTATAAAGAGGTATCTGGAGAGGAAATAAAATTTGAGCCCTTAGGATGGGATAAAGAGGCAACTCCAAAGGAAATCCTAAATAAACATGAAAAGGGAATAAAATATGCCCATCTCATACCCGAGGATAGATATCCCATTATATTGGATAAAAATGGAAATGTTTTATCCATGCCTCCAATAATAAATGGAAACCTAACCAAAGTAACAAATGAAACAAAAAACATATTAATAGATGTTACTGGATGGGAAATTCAGGCCATTGAAAATACCTTGAATATATTAGTTTGTGCCCTGGCAGATAGGGGGGGAAAAATATACTCTATTAAATTGAATAAATTAAATAATAAAGAAAACAATGCAATGGATAATGGAAAAGGGGACAGTAATAATGATAATCTTATTCAAAATACCATTATATATCCCAATCTAACTCCAGAAATCCATGAGGTTTCAGTAGATTATATAAATAAAAGATTAGGATTAAATTTAAATCCTGGGGAAATAATAGGTGCATTAAGAAGGGCAAGAATGGATGGAGAGTATAACTATGAAAAAAACAGTATAATGGTCCAAGTGCCTCCCTACAGGATAGATATACTTCATGGGGTGGATTTTACCGAGGAGGTTGCAATACATCATGGGTACAACAGATTTGTGGGTAATTTTCCAAATGTACCCACAATTGGAGAAAAACATCCCTTAGAAAAGAAATTAGAGTATATAAGAAATATTATGATAGGCCATGGGTTCTTTGAAGTTATTAATTTAACTCTATCAAATGAAGAGGTGTTATTTAAAAAAATGAATATGGAGGTAGGAGATAAGGAATATATTGAAGTATTAAAGCCTGCATCTATAGAACACAGGGTTGTTAGGTCTTGGATATTACCACTACTCATGGAAACCCTCCATATAAATAAACATAATGAATTACCTCAAAGTATATTTGAGGTTGGGGATGTTGTAATACTTGATAACTGTGAAAAATCTTTAACAGTATGCAAAAACATTACAAAGTTGGCCTTTGTTATAACCCATCCAAGTGCAAACTTCAACGAGGTAAAAAGTTATGGAGAAAGCATATTATTGGAATTAGGTATTGAGTATAGATTGGAGAATTACAACCATCCTTCATTTATTCCTGGAAGATGTGCAAAAATAATAAATCTAAAAAATAATAAAATTATTGGATACTTTGGAGAGATACATCCTGAGGTAATACTGAACTTCCAATTGGAACATCCTGTTGTCGGATTTGAAATGGAAATATATTTATAGATACTATAATTTTATAGTATTTAATTTTTTATTGTTTAAAAACCCATTAAGGCGACATTTATGGATATTATAAATATAATAATTTTAAGTACTGTTGAGGGAATTACAGAATTTTTACCTATTTCCTCAACAGGTCATTTAATAGTACTATCCCATCTATTGAACATTGCCCAGAATAATACCCATATAAATTTTGAAATAACCATACAGTTGGCGCCAATACTTGCAGTATGCTATGAGTATTCTGATAAACTTAAAAGGAGTTTAGATCTTTGGAAAAAAATAATTATATCCTTTATACCTGTTGGAGTTGTGGGATTAATTTTTTATAAAGAAATATTAGGATTATTTTCTGTTATCACAGTGGCCATAACCTTTATCCTTGGGGGCATTATATTTTTAATTGTTGAATGGTTCCACAATGAAAATGAAGGTACTGTTGGGAGTTTGGAGGATATAACCTATAGGCAATCCTTTTTAATAGGTATTGCTCAGGTGTTCTCTCTAATTCCTGGTACCTCCCGTTCAGGTGCTACTATTATAGGGGGTCTGTTATGCAACTTAGATAGAAAAACTTCAACAGAGTTTTCATTCCTATGTGCAATACCTGTATTATTTATTGCTACCCTTTTTAGTTTGTATAAAAATTTTGGAGAGTTAAATGGGGATGAAATATTTGTATTAATTTTGGGATTTATTGTTACATTCCTTGTGGCATTACTTACAATTAGATTATTTTTAAAATATGTTAAAAGGCATAATTTTGTTCCCTTTGGAGTTTATAGAATAATTTTTGGCATATTTCTACTTTTATTTTTTAATAATTAATTAAAATTTAATTAGGGCTAAATATGGGAGTATAAATAAAAAATTAAAAAAATTAATTAAAAATAATAAAATAAAAATTAGAATAAAAAAGATTTGTGATACCTTATGGAGGAAGAGATATATAGCTTAGAGGATTGGCGAGCTTTAAAAATAAGGCATACTGTTGAAGTTGATGGCGAATCAGAGGAAACAAAGACCTTATTAATAAAATTCAGTAGGGATAGAAGGGTACTATCCTCCTGGGAAGGATTTAAAATTGTAAAATATGTTGGCAATACTTCCATACCTGTTCCCTTTTGGGATAAAATTCATAATTACAAGGATTATAGGAAAGAGGTCTTAAGTAAAATAGGAGTTAGTGAAGAGGATATTGTACTATTATCCACCGGGGCAAATATGGATAATATTGCCATTGCCAGGGAGGACTTTGATGAATACTATGTGATAGCCTTTACCACTGCAGGAGCAAAATACAATGCTGTAAGATTAGGAGATGAAGAAGCAGATTATATAGAAAAGGACTTTAAAACCTATAGAGTAGTAAATGGAAAAGTTATTGAGAGGGAAAAAACAGGCACTGTTAACATAATCCTCATAACAAATGCCAATTTGACAGATGGGGCAATGGTAAAAAGCATAATCACAATTACTGAAGCAAAAACCAATGTATTCCAAGAATTAGACATAAGAAGTACAAAATATCCAGAATTACAAGCCACAGGCACTGGCACTGATAATATAATTGTTGTTAAGGGATATGGTAGAGGGGTCCACTATACTGGAGGCCATACTAAGTTAGGGGAGATGATTGCAAAGGTAGTTAAAAGAAGTGTAAGGGAAGCATTAATAAAACAGGATAAGTTAAATATATATGTATAGCTATTCAATAGAGTAAATATAGAATATATTTAAAATTTAATGACATAAAATAATTATGAAAATTACCTTTTATTTAACCACCAAATATCATTCTTAAAAAGTTCGATATAATCTCGATTATCCATGAAAGTATATTACTTCCCTTCCCACTCTCTGTTTTTTCGTTGATACTTTGACTACTATTAACTATCTCTAAGTTGTAGGTTATAGAAGGTAGCCTAATAGCTCTACCATTCTCATCTGAGGCTACTGCAATAAATC
>DQSV01000046.1 GCA_015663075.1 Methanothermococcus okinawensis
AGACCATTTGCTGTAACACTGAGTAATTGAAATTTTAAATTCTGTAAATCTTCAAGGGTCTTTGCAAGGGTTTTGAGAACTTCCGCCAACTCCCCTCCATACTTCCTATTTTCTATAAGCAACCTTCCAATTTGTCTAAATATTTTTGAATCAATACTATTTGAAACCAACAGTATGGCATCTTCAAAACTTAATTTTTTGTCAGTTATTAAAGTCATTACTTTTAAAAAAACAATACTGACCTCTTTTATATCACTTTCAATAACATTATTAATTGCATCTATTACTGAACGGCCTGATTCCAATGCCAATACCATTACATACAAAGCCTTTGGTAGATTACGCTCAAATTTTTCTATTTTGGATTCATAAAGAATCTTGGGTACCATTAAGGCTGAAAAAAAATACATAACAAACAATATTAAACTACTTTTAAAATTAAGGTTTAAAATGAGTTTAAGTATAATAGGTATCATTAAAATCAATAAAATTATTAACAAATATGTCCTTTCATCTACCCTTAACCCTGACTCTTTTAACATAAATACATTACGTTTTATTATAGCTGTATATATATCGTAGAGACTTACCATTATTTCACTCAATTTTTAATTTTATAAATATTGCAAAAATTGCAGTTACTAACGGTGCCATTTTTGTTAATACTAATCCAATGGTGTTTATAATTCCTTCAAACCCCATATTTCCCTGGATTGAAGATAACATCATTCCTGAAAATGGCAAAATCATACCGACCCCGAATAGAAGATTACCTAAGTTAGATATTTGGAATTTTGATGAATCTATTTTAGACATTGATTCTCTAATTATGTCACTATATAAATTCTTTAAAAGTAATTGAGTTCCCCCACTATCTACTGAAATAATAATTTGATCATATAATTTTTTCATTAGTGGAATTTTAGTTCTTAGTTTGGCACGTTCAAGGGCCTCTTTGAAACTATAACCCCCTCGATGAATATCATAGAGAATACTTTTAAATTCAAAAGAAGGTATCCCATATTCAGGATTCTCAGATATGTTCTTCATGGCTTCTTGTAATGACATTCCAGAATTTAGTGAAGATATCATATCAAGTATTGTTACAATTATTTGAAGTTTCGTTTCTCCACGGAATAGTATTAATTTTATTTTTGGATAGAATATTCCTCCAAGGAATATTATTATACTATAAAATAATCCACTTAATATCCCCTGAAGTGTAATATTATTATCAATAATATTATTTAATATAAATAACAATCCAACAGCAACTGAAATCAAAATTACCTTTAAAAAATACTTATTTATATCACTAATCCCAACATATTGAAAATCTATTTTTGAGGGTAAATATTTATTGGTAGTTATAAAATAGGACAAATTCATAGTATATTCAGTAAGCATGTTCATATAACTCTGCTCTAACAATTCATCCAAATTCACATCTACATTAATTTTTTTTGCATTAATACTACCATCATAGGATATATCATAGATTTCATAAAACTCCATAATTTCTTCATCTATTTCTTTGTAGGTATCAAGTAGTTTTTTAATATCTCCCAAAGATACTTTCTTCCTTTTTATATGCCTACGTCTTTTCCCAATACTTAAATTGTAGTAAATTATTTTATCTAAGGTGCGTATTATGGCATTATAATAATCATTTTTAAATGTTTTTTTTAACATAAGGCTTACATACCATTTTCTGAGTTTCCTAATTAGGTTATTCCTTAAGGTACCTCTCATAAAACCACCAAAACTTATATAATTATGTCCTTAAGTACTTCCTCTGGATTTTCCTGATATCGTCTTATTAAATTACCTACACTATTTATATCTCGTATATTGTTTCTAAGGGCATATTTTAAAACCTCAATTCTATTTAATCTGTCCTCCATTAATTCATCCCTTGATATCCCTGCAATATTACATACATCATCCTCCCACATACAAATACCTTCTTTTCTAATGGAATTATTTACACCATCGTATGTAAAAATGTTAGTTTTAGATAAGTCCTCACCAGATCCACTAATTTCTATAACTCCCAATATTCTCCTAATAGTTTTTCTGTTTCTTTTAATTCTTTGCTGATTTATAATAAAGTCAAGAGAGGATAACATAATCTTAGGTACATTCATTGGTGGATTTGTTAACCTTGATATTGCTTCACTAGCACTGTTTGCGTGAAGGGTTCCAGAACAATTGGATACTATAATACCCCCATTATTTCCTGCAATGTATGTATGATTATCCTTAACTGTTATATCATATATATATCCTGAGTAGTCTATTTCTTCAATAGATGTAACTCTATCCCAATAAATATCTGAACTTATAACGGAAATATCATTAATTAAACTACTTTTATGGGGCATATTTAAGTTTAAGTGGTGATTATAGACCACACTCCCATAGGATGTTTCAAAATCATCATATAAACTATCCTTTGGGTATGTTGAATACAAATTATAATACAAATTATTCAAGGAATGTTTAATATGTATTATATTGGAGTTCTTATTGGTATGAATCTTGGGAAGGGCTATATAATTACCAACTTTTACCATATTAGCATTAACTTCAAAAATGATATTTTTTAGTATATACAGAGGATGATCATGGGTAAGGGTTAATTCCCTGCCCATTTCTGTTTTTATTTTTAACAGTTTTCCAGAATATTCCTTCCTCCAAACATGAGATATTAGCTTATCTTCTATTTTTAATGATTTTTTGTTAAAACTATGTGTGTATATGTTTTCCTTAGATATATCTATCCATTCAAATCCATTATCTTTTCTTACTTTATTTCCGTACTTATCGAAAAACTCATCTACAAAGTCACCTATACCTATGACCTTTCCATAGCTTAAGTATATGGATTCCTTTCCAATTAATGCACCATCATGACCAGTATTCATTGCTACCAAAAGGGTATGGGCCTCTTCACCTCTAACCTCTCCCACAAATATTCGATCTGGTCTCATCCTTAGGGCATTTTTAAGTAAATCATCCATGGTGATTTCATAATCTGGAATCCCAGGTCTTGGTGGTCTTGTTATCATCCTTATTACATGATCATGAGGAATCTGCAATTCAGGAGTATCCTCAATAGTGACTATTCTGTCAGTATACATTGAAAACATAGAAATTACATTAAGGGTTGTGGTTTTTCCTGAACCTGTACCCCCTACAATTAATGTATTAGCAGGTTTAGCCCCAAAATACCCCTCAACAGCCTGCCATAAAAAGGCAGCAAGTTCAAAATTAAAGGTTCCATACTTAATTAAATCAATAATTGTTAATGGTTCAGAGGAAAACTTACTAATAGTTAATGTATGTCCAATGGGAGTAACATCATCTGTTGTAGCATTTACCCTACTACCATCAGGTAAAAATGCATCCAACATTGGAGTTCTTGAGTCAATGGTCCTTCCCGCAAGTAATGCAATATTTTCTATAATTCTATTTAATTCATCTTTGTCAAACATTATGTTGGTTTTACACATCTGATATTTTCTATGTACCACATAAGCGGCCCTATTATCTCCATTAACCATTATTTCCTCTAATTGGTCATCATTTAGAGGTATCTCTAAAAGACCCAATTTCCCAAGTATTAAATAAAAATATTTTGCTAAGATCTGTATTTCAAAATTTTTAAAATTCAAATTATACTTTTCAAAATAATTCATTAGATATCCGTAAATTTCACCAACTTTTTGGAATCCCCCTTCAGATATGTCGGATTTTATCTCAGAGATGTTATCCTCAGATAATTTAGATAATATCTCTGTTATCTGAGATACTTCCGGTACATTATAGAATATTTGTCCACTTTTTTTTTCTATTATTACATTAAATTTCATATCATTTATTTTTACAGTGTAGGAGTCAATCGTATAGGGAGTGAGTATTTTAAATTTTTTAGGAGTTTTAGAAGGTTCTTTTTTAAATTTATTTATATTTCCTAATGACGATGGTTTCTTAATAATATTGGGAACTTTCACGACAATGGGCTTTTTTAAATTATCCTTTTCTATGATTTCCTTTTCTGCCTTTTCTGTTATTTTACTTTTTTTTTTATAGATTCTGATTTAATAGATTTACTTTTGATTTTATCAAAGAGACTCATGCTATCACATTTTTATTGTAATTATTATTTTTTAAATAAGTACTTAAATAAAATATCTAACTTTAATAGAACATCATAATAAAATGTATATTAAAATTATTATATTAATTTAATTAATTTATAAGGTAACATCAATATCCAAATGTTCTGTTAACTCCTTATATCTGTTCCTTATGGTAACCTCTGTAACCCCTGCAACATCTGCAACCTCCCTCTGAGTCCTTCTTGCTCCATGTAGAACACTTGCAATATATATTGCAGCCGCAGCCACTCCTGTTGGTCCCCTCCCACTAGTTAATCCCTTTTCACCGGCTTTCTGGAGTATGGATATGGCCTTTGATTCCACCTCACCCGGTAATTTAAGTTCAGATGCAAATCTTGGAACATAATCTATGGGACTCGTAGGTGCCAATCTAATATTTAACTCCCTTGATATAAATCTATAGGTTCTACCTATCTCTTTCCTATCCACTCTGGAAATTTCTGCAATCTCGTCCAATGTCCTTGGAACCTTACATCTCCTACATGCAGCATAAAGGGCTGCAGCAGCCACTCCCTCAATACTTCTACCCCTAATTAACCCCTTCTCTACAGCACCCCTATATAGAACTGCAGCATTTTCCCTAACATTTCTTGGAAGTCCCAATTTTGAGGATATTCTATCCAACTCTGAAAGTGCAAATGCTAAGTTTCTTTCAGAGGCATCAGAGACTCTTATCCTTCTCTGCCACTTTCTAAGTCTATATAATTGAGCCCTTCTATCTGCAGAAATGTCCTTTCCATAACTATCCTTATTTCTCCAATCAATAACTGTTGATAATCCTTTATCATGAATTGTATAGGTCATTGGAGCCCCAACCCTACTTCTCTTTACCCTCTGCTCATGATCAAAGGCCCTCCATTCTGGACCAACATCAAATAGATTTTGCTGTAAAACACATCCACAATCGGCGCATACTATTTCTGCCCTTTCATAATCTTTAATGACATTTTTACTATCACATATTGGACAGATTAATTCCTCTTCCCTTTCAAGAATTATCTTTTTAGAAGTATCCTTATCCACTGGATATTTTTCAACTATTTCTTGGAGACTACCTTTTTCTATTTTTTCATTATCCTTCTTTTGTTTTTCTATTAGTTTTATATCCATAACTTACACCCTTTAATTATAAATTAAATGGATTGAATACTTAAAAAATATAAAGGGATTATTTGCGCCTTGGAGAGCCTTTTCTTTTTCCTTTTGTCTTTTTACCCTTTTGCAAAATGAATGCCTCTCCCTTTTCTAAAGCCTTATCTCTTAAAGCACTGCTGGCAGGGATTATATTTAAATAGGGCCTATCAAGGGGGCCAAAAATATCATATATTTTCCCCAGTCTTTTCTTTCCAAAAGAGTCTAAAAAAATAGGCGTATTTATTTTAGGTTGGTAATTGGTTCTTCCTATGATCCTTCCATTGGGGAGATTATGCAATAACTTTACTTTTTTCAAAATAACTCCTCCAACCTATCTTAACTTATATATTTAAAATTATAAATACAGTATTATTTTGCCTCAATCATTTACTTTCAAGTCATACTATATAAACTTTTCGAAAAATATATATATAAGTGATAGATTACCTAAGTTGTTTATTTAGAATGTCCAAAATTATTATGAAATTATTAATAATATCAATATGTTAATATATTCACAATTTGGGTAATTAAAATTATTAAATATTTGGGGATTGAAATGAATCCATTGGAAGTTATGGAAAATTCAATTAGAGCCTATAAGACTACAACAAAATACCATGGGAACTTTGTAGATTTAAAAAGGGCCCTTTTCTTAGGTTGGTATTGTGATTTAATTAATCCCTGTAAATTTTGCTATATGTCAACCCAGAAAAATAAAATAAAAAATCCAAAATTGGCGAGAAGAAAACTTGAAAGTATATTGGCAGAAGCCATACTTATGAAGAGAATTGGTTGGAAATTGGAGTTTATATCTGGAGGGTATGGATATACTGTTGAGGAGATAAATACTATTTTGGAATTAGTCGCATACATTCAAAAATCTAAACAATACTTAAATGTTGGTGTTGTGGATTTTGAAAGTCTAAATATAGATGTTATTGAGGGTATAGTTGGAGCCATTGAAACTGTAAATGAGGATCTTCACAATTATTTATGTCCTCAAAAGCCTATTAATAAGACTAAAGAAATGTTATTAAAGGCTAAGGATTATAATTTAAAGACAGGAATTACTATTATATTGGGAATGGGTGAAAAAGAGGAAGATATTGATAAACTATTGAACTTAATTGAGGAATTGGAATTGGACCGGATTACCTTTTATTCACTTAATCCTCAAAAGGATACAATTTTTGAAGGCAGATGCTCAATTACAACTTTAGAGTACATGAATTGGGTTTCATCAGTAAGGCTTAATTTTCCAAAAATAGAGATAATTACAGGCACCTGGTTAGATAAACTTACAAATATTGGTCCTTTAATAATGGCTGGATCCAACACAATTACAAAATTTCCATTATTCAGTATCTTTGGAAGGAAAGAAGGTCTTACAGTTGAAATGGAGATAAAGTCCACAGGAAGAGATTTATTGGGGACCTTTTCAGATATTGATGTATTAATTGGAAAGAAAATCCTCAAAAATACTCCTTATTCCGATGAAGGGGTTGTTATAAGTAATAGAAGCATGGAATTATTGAATTCCTTAAAAAGTAATATAGATAGCAAGATAGAGGATTATATATCAAAAACATTAAAAAGAATTAATAATTAATAATCAACAGAAATGTTCTCACAGAATTGTAATTTATTCTTTTGGAAAAGAGATATAATTTTACCATTCTTCTAAGAGAAAGGTCTAAGAAGAATAACAATACCGTAATTCTTTCCTAACTCTTTTTTATTTCTCTTGAAGATTTTACTAGTCTGATTTTGTATATCAAATGGCTAACTGTGATCTCATAAGTTATATTGCATAGTTATTATTAATAATTTTTTTAGCATATGTTTTATCTTGACAATCCTCTTTTTAGATTATTAATAATTTAACTTGGGGTATTATGAAATATAATAAAAAACTTGGACAATGTTTTTTAAAGGATAGAAACATAGTAAAAAAAACTGTTGATGTTGCAGATATAAATAAAAATGATATTGTATTGGAAATAGGACTTGGAAAGGGCATACTAACAAAGAAATTGGCAGAAAAGGCTAAAAAAGTATATGTTATTGAATTGGATAAATATTTGGAACCTTTTGCAGAGGAAATCCTCTCCACATACAGCAACATCCATATAATATGGCAGGATGCTTTAAAGGTAGATTTTAACAGTTTGGACTTTAATAAAGTTGTGGCAAATCTACCCTATCAGATATCTTCTCCAATTACATTTAAACTACTAAAAGGGGATTTTGATATGGCAGTATTAATGTATCAGTATGAATTTGCAAAGAGATTAATAGCCAAGGAGGGGACAAAGGAGTATGGTAGATTAAGTGTTGCCATACAATATCTTGCAAATGTGGAGTTTATATGCAAGGTTTCACCCAGTGCATTTTTTCCAAAACCTAAAGTATATTCTGCAATTGTAAAAATTATTAAAAGGAAACCAGAGGATTTGTTACCATTGGAGGATCCATCCTTTTTTGATAGTTTATTAAGAGCCCTATTTCAGCATAAAAATAAAACCATTAAAAGAGCCCTTATTAATTCCTCCCACGAGATAAACATGGACAGGGAAGGAATAAAAAGAATATTAAATAATCTTCCATTAAATAATTTGGATTTTGATTTAAATAAGAGAGTATTTAAATTAAGTGTTGAAGATATAGTTAAACTATGTAATTTGCTCTATAATAAAATAAAAATAGAATAATCCACATTATTATATTATTTTTTACTATGTTATTGTTTTATTTGCCCTTTTTTAATGGAAACTCCATAAGGTCCTCTGCAATGGTGATATTTAAATTTTTTTCCCTACTGAGGTTAATTACTTCATTTAAATAGACTTCCATACTGTCATCATACCTTGCAGATATATGGGTAAGTATAAGTTCCTCAACCCCACCAATAGTCCCAATATTTACAGCATCCTCTATTGTAGAGTGCATTGTTTCAAAGGCATTTTCCTTTTTAGAACTATCAAAGGTAGCCTCATGAATCAATATATTACAATCCAAAGATTTTAAGAATTTTCCAAAATCTTTAAGGGGAAGTGTATCTCCACTGTATCCTATGGAAATTCCTCTTTTTGGGGGAAGAAGCACGTCCTCAGGATGAATCTTCCTTCCATCCTTGGACACTACAGAATATCCCTCCTTTAATTTTTTTAAATCTGGCCCCACATTTATACCCAATTCAATAGCTCTTTTTATATCAAGTTGAGGTTTCTTTTTTTCCTTAAATACATAACCCAAAGTAGGTACTGAGTGTTCCATGGGATAACTGTAAATTTTATAACTTTCACTTTCCAATATGCAATAGGGTTTTTCAATAGGTATCTCATAAACATTAACTTGGAAGTTTATGGAGTGATATCCCATATTTAACATACCATTTATAATACCCTCTGTTTCAGGGGGTCCATATATATTTATATGATCTCTTCTTCCATTAAATCCCATAGACTGCAAAAGACCAGGAATACCCAATATATGATCCCCATGGAGATGGGTTATAAATATATTATCTATTTTCATAGGGGATACATCAGTATATATCATTTGCCTTTGAGTTCCCTCTCCACAATCAAACAAAAATGTCTCTCCATTAAATTTAATGGCTATGGAGGTGGGACTCCTATTTTTTGCAGGTACTGCTGCACCAGTTCCTAAGAAGACTATTTTCATGGCATCCCTGTATTTTTATTATTATTTATTTTATTATTATCTGCTATCTTTTTATTATTACATTA
>DQSV01000072.1 GCA_015663075.1 Methanothermococcus okinawensis
AGAGTGCTTTCCAAATACTATTTTCCTATTATGGCCAATCTTTTCAGGTAAAAATGGCTCATAGGTTAGGGGGTGTTCCAATACTCCATCAACATGAATGCCACTTTCATGATAGAATATCCTATCTCCTACTATTGCCTTATTTACAGGTAGGGATACCTTAGAGTATTCCTCAACCATCTCTGAAAGTTCCTTTAATATGGATATATTCAAATTTAGATCAAAGTCATATAGTACCATTAGAGCCATAATAACTTCTTCAAGGGGGGCATTTCCTGCCCTCTCTCCAAGTCCATTTACAGTGGTAGAGATGGCTCTTGCCCCCCCCATAACTCCATATATGGAATTTATCACAGCAAAACCAAAATCATTATGGCAATGCACTCCAATATGGGCTTTTTTTAGGTTCTTTCTTAACTCTGAACATAGGTAATACATGGATTGGGGAGTACTGGAGCCTGTGGTATCTGCAATATGTACCCTATCTGCACCATAACTCTCTGCATTTTTATGTATTCTTATTAAATCCTCAATGGGAGTTCTTGTAGCATCCTCGGCCGAAAATGCCACAAAGAGGCCATGATCCTTTGCATATTCTATAGCCTTCATACCCATTTCTTCAACTTCATTTATTGTTTTATGTAGTTTATACTTTAAATGTAGTGGAGATGTGGCAATAAATGTAATAATACCATCTACATCACAATATAGAGCCTTATCAATATCCTCCTTTAAAGCCCTGGATAAAACTAAAAGATCTGCATTTAGATCCTCTTCTGCTATTTTTTTTATAATTTCTCTTTCCCTGTCAGATACTGCTGGAAAGCCTAACTCTATCTGTTTAATACCTAACTCATCCAACTTCCTTGCAATGTTTAATTTCTCCTCCATATTAAAACATACTCCGGGGGTTTGCTCTCCATCCCTTAGGGTAGTGTCATAAATATATAAATCTTCCACATCTATATTTAGTTTTGGATTGTAGGGACATACCTCCTTCCAACTCATAGAATTCCACCAATAATCTTATATCATAAAATAGCATTAATTTAAATCAATAAATAATTAAATAATAAAAAGGATAAAAATTAAAGGGAAATACTTAAGTCCTTATTTTTTAAATTTATTATCCAATATTTTTTTTAACTTCAAGAACATATAACTCATCCTTAGGCTTCAATTTCTTAATAATTTCTTCATTTTTAACAACCCTACCTACAATGTTGGTGCCCTCAAAGGTTTCCCCTGTGGGACCATACTTATCATTTGCACTTAATCTTATACCAATGAATCCCTTATATCTTTTTACCATGTTTGTTACTCCAATATAGCCACCCTCTAAGGTACCTGATGGTGTATTTTCAGGCAATAAACCACTAGTATATTTATCATTTTTATCAAACATTACAATATCTCCAGTTTTAAAATATACCTTTAATTTACCAATGCTCTTTGTAGTAAGTCCCGTAGTTTTTCTAAAATACCATGCTGTATTAGGAGCCTTATCATCAAATATTTCAATATAGAGTATCTTATCAGGGGATATTCCCTTGGTTATAACTTCCTTGGATTTCAATATATCCAAGGTATATTCTGGCTTTTGCTCAATTACTATGGCATCATCCCCAACATCCCCTTCCATTAAATGATTTATACCATATTTTTTAAATAATTCTGAGGATTCCCTCTGAGTCATTCCTATGGCATTTAGTCTTTCAGGTTTTGATTTAAGGGATATGTTGCCACTCTCTGAGAAATCCACTAATTCCATACCTTTAATTACCTTGCCCACTACAGTATGAGATGGTGAGGAAGTTCTTCCTTCTTTATATATATAAACCTTACCTACTCCAACTCCTGTATTTCTAACAGTAATTGTGCCCCTTAGCCTATCCTCAAGATTCTCCTCATCTATATCAAGGGTTTGCAATCTCCTATCTGCAACATAAGTATTAGTATGTTCTCCAATCTCAAAATATCCTTTATCCATTAATGCAAGGGCATGCTCAACAGTCTTGGAGGGACCCTCAAACTCACATTCAAAGTAGGTCCATATTTTCCAACCCTCTTCCAATTCCATATTTAAATCCTTTGTGGTTATATAATCTATACTTTCCCTAGATTCCCTTAATGGTTCTATGGAGGTTATTTTATCCTCAAATGTTAATTCAGATAGTACTCTTTTTCCACCAATCAATATACCTATTTTAGGATTTTTGAGGCCATATATCTCATTAACATCCCTTTTAACAAATAATAAATGCCCTTCATCCTTATCAAACCCAGATAAACTTAAAAGCACATCCCATTTTTTAAACTTTTCAGGTTTATTGTTCATTTCCAAATCAATGGTAACTGGACCAAATGCCAAGTCCGAAATACTTTTCCATCTAAGGTTTTTATTTATAAATTTTTTGTAGTTTTTATTCCAAAATTCCACGGTTTTGGAGTTCTCAGTAATGCCAACTATCATTGAGCCCTTTGTAGTATCTATTCTATACTTTTTGGATTCCCTTTCCACTTCCTTTTTTATTCCCTTTATTATTACTATGTTGCTCCCTTCAATATATGGTTCTCCACAAATTACATCTTTAAGTATTTTTCCATTTTTTTCTACTCCATTTACATATACCTTAACCATAAAATCAACTCCAATAATAATATTTGAATATTATGATATTTAACATGCAATAACTTATAAAATATAAATATACATTTAAAGGTTATTTTATATTACTTTAAGTATAAAATAATATTGGAGTATATTAAAATTTTTTTATAGTTTTTAGTACTTTCTAATTTTTATTCGATTCAAATAATCATTGCAGTAATATATAAAATACTTAAAAAAATAATTAATATAATAATTATAATTAAATAAGAAATTATTTTTAATTATATATTTTTATCATATATAAAATACTCAAGGGAAAAATATGGAAAAAACAGAAAATACAGATTCAAATAATAGTCAAGAGTTCAAAAAAAGACTAACCTCCAGGGTCAGAAAAATGCTTCGAGCCCAATCCCATACAATAGCACCTGTGGTTTGGGTAGGAAAAGAAGGCGTTGATAAAACAATACATGAGGTAAAAAGGCAAATTAAGGATAGAGGGCTCATTAAAGTTAAAATTAAAAAAGGTGCTTTAGAGAACGACACTAAGGAAAATATAGCAAAAAAACTATCCTTAGAGACCAATTCCGAAATAGTTAGTTTAGTAGGTAATGTAATAACCCTTTTTAAACCAAGGGAAGGTTGGAAAAAATATACTACTAAAAAACCCAAGAAAACAAAGTATATTGAAGAATTTGAAAAATTCAGGTTTTCAAGAAAACCCAAAAGTAAAAAAAGGTAGTTAAATTTACAAAAAAATATTAATAATGGGAAATATATTTGGCCTGTAATAACTATTTATATTAAATAAAATTACCTTATTTCTATTAAATATCTATGAAAATAATAAATTATCAAAAAATTATAATACTATCATCATTCTTAGACTATAAAGTAAGACTATATATTGTGTTTAAGTAAACTTAAGGTAGAAACTTAAAGTATTTCTCTTTATCGATATTTTATTCCCTCTATTATTTTTATTATTATTTTTATTTAGGCTATAGAATAAGTTAGGTTATTTACTTAAATATAATAGAAAATAATATATATGAGTATTTAATATCATATGTGATAGAGAATTGCCTGGTTTTGATTATTTTTTTATCATAGCCTAAATAAATATTAACTAATATTAAAACACATTTTGCTATTTAACAAATATCAGTGAAAAAATAAAAAAATTATAAAAAATAACTAAATAAAATAAAAAAATAAAAAAACAATTAAAAATAAATAAGGGTGTTTAAATGACAACAGCATATGATGTTCCTCCAACAATGTTAATTGAGAAATTAGCAAAGAAATTAAAAGAGATGAATATTGAAAAACCTTCCTGGGCGGATTTTGTTAAAACAGGGACTCATAAGGAGAGACGCCCTGATGATGAAGATTGGTGGTATGTAAGATGTGCGGCAGTTCTCAGGAAGATATATATAAATGGCCCTGTGGGAGTCGAAAGATTGAGAACGGCATATGGTGGAAGAAAAAACAGAGGACATAAACCAGAAAAGGCTATAAAGGGCAGTGGAAATGTAATAAGGACAGCATTAAATGCATTGGAGAAATTGGATCTTGTAAAGAGGACCAAGGAGGGTAGAGTAATCACACCAAAGGGCCAATCTTTATTGGATAATACTTCAAAGGAAGTTAAAGATGAAATTATAAATGAGATACCTGCACTTTCAAAGTATTAAACCTATATGGGGATAACTATGGATATTGAAGAATTAAAGAGAAAAAAACTCCTTGAAATGCAACAACAAGCTGCTGCCAATGCCAATGCTGAAGTTAATGAGCAGGCCCTTAGAATGCAGCAGCAGTATGAAATGCAGAAAAAGAAAATATTAAAACAAATCCTATCAGAGCCCGCCAGAGCAAGGTTATCTAGGGTAAAATTGGTAAAACCTGAACTTGCAGAGCAGGTGGAGATTCAACTTATTCAATTGGCACAAATGGGAAGATTACAAATACCTGTTTCTGATAGTCAATTGAAGATGCTTCTTGATAAAATATATGAGATGAATAAACCTAAGAAGAAGGATATTAAATTCATTAGGAAATAAAATAATATTTGGGTTTCACCAATGACAGAGGCAAGGGTTTTGTTTAGTGGTGGAAAGGACAGTTCCTTAACTGCCCTATTTCTAAAAAAATTAGGTTATGATGTGGAACTTATAACTGTAAACTTTGGAATTTTGGATTCCTACAGATATGCCCAGGAAACATCTAAAATATTAAATTTCCCCCATAAGGTAGAGTTTCTGGATAGGGAGATTATTGAAAAATCTGTTGAGATTATTTTAAAGGATGGATACCCATCCAATGGCATACAATACCTCCATAAATCGGTTATAGAAATTCTATCTGATAAATATAAAATTATATGCGATGGAACCAGACGGGATGATAGAGTTCCTCGATTATCCTATTCTGAAATACAGAGTCTTGAAATGAGAAAAAATCTACGGTATTTAACTCCACTTATGGGATTTGGGCATAAAACAATTAATTCCCTTGTAGAAAAGTATTTTATAATATCTCAGGGCGAAAGTGATAATATATTAAAATCAGATTACGAGACAGAAATAAGGGAATTAATAAAAATAAAGGGTAAAAAACCTGAAGATTACTTTCCAAAGCATAAACAATCCAGGGTTGTAGGTATAAAGTATAAAATATAAATTAAAAATAAAATTAAAAGTAATAATATATATGAGGTGTTAATATGTCATCTATAAAACCCCATGCCAAAAAATTAAGGCTTGCTAAGGCATTAAAACAAAATAGAAGAGTTCCATTATTTGTAATATCCAAAACAAAAGGTAAAGTAAGAACTCATCCAAAAATGAGAAATTGGAGAAGAAATACCCTTAAAAAATAATTATATTTAGGCAAATAATCCTAACTTATTGTAGTAATAATCATAGTTATTTATAACATATGAAAAGACTTAATTACTAAGAAATCCTATAAGTTTGAGATTTCTACTTTTTAAGTACTTATTTTTCTTTATATCTTTAAATACTTTTATTTCTCCCTTTTATCTTAAGATTTAGATTAATTTTATTATTTTTTTATTATATGGGTTTAAGAAATTACTATTTTTTTAATGAATAATAAAATAATAAATTAAAAAATTATTTTCTTAAATCTGGATTACTTTCTACAGAGATATATAACTGTCCCTTTGGTTTAGTTTGGCAGTAGTCACCAGAATATTTATAATACTTGCCCTCTACCTTAATTCCCTCGTCCTTTTTTCTTACCTTTATAATTGGATCTTCAACAATACCCTCAAATTTAAAGGTAGGTGACACACTCGCTACTTTACCCTTTATTACTATGGCCCCCTTTACCATTTCTCCCCCTATTCTATCTTCAACATCTCCATCAATTATTATAATTCCCCCACTTAAATGAATTCCAACATGGGATTTGGCATTTCCCTTTACATGAATAATACCTTTGGTCATGTGCTCCCCAATTTCATGCCCCACATCTCCCTCTACAATTAGGGTACCTCCAGACATACCTTTATAGCCTCCCCTATATGTTGAACCTATATAATCCTTAGCATTTCCCTTTATAATTATTTCTCCACCTTTCATACCCTGTCCAGCCCAATTATCTGCATTTCCATTTACTACTATTTTACCCCCCTTCATTTCAACACCAAGGTGCATTCCAACATCTCCCTCAACTACAATTTCTCCAGTAGTCATATTTTCTCCAATTCTCTTTAACTTGGTAGATGAGTTTTTTACAGTCATTTTTGGGATTTCGCTATCCTTTAATTCCACATCAAATATATCTCCTATTTTAATTTTTACCCTTCCCTGAGGGATTTCTATATTTTTTATATCCTCTTCACTCATATTCTGGATTTTTTCAGGTAATATAACATCCAATTCCACAGGAACTGTTATATCCTCCTTAAGTGCAAGTATAAGTTCCATTCTATCACCTAAATAATAATATTAAAAATTATAATTTCATTATTAACATTTTTTTATTTATGTATGACCTTTATAAAAAATTTAATAAAAAATATTTATTTAAACAACAAATTTATTTATATTTAATTTATATCTGTGGCATCTATGTCAATACTTCTCCAACTTCTCGCTAATTCATCAGATACAGGATAATTTTCCATCTGAACTGTATAGTCCCTTCTGAACCTTTCTTTCAAATCTTTCATAAGTTCTTTTTCAAGTTCCTCATTTATTTTAACATTTACATGAATGGTGTCTCCAAATATCTCTTTAACAACGCTCCCATCCTTAACTACTATCTCCCCATTTTTAAAGGTATATTTTGCATATCTAAAGGCCCTTTCAATTATATTTGCATCTTTTTCTTCAGGATTTATATCATAAACTGCAATATCTGCAATGGCTCCAACACCTAAGTGTCCCCTCTCCAAACTTAATCCCAATACCTTGGCCTGATTGGCTCTTGTTATTTTTGCTATCTCATACATGGTATATTCCCTATCACAATCCCCAACTGAGGACCTTGCTTTGGCCCATTTATGAACCCTCTCATTTAACCAGTAATCTCTATATTTCTTACTCATTAGCCATGCAATTATCCTTGAAAACCTCGTAAATGGTCCCCCATTAGGATTATCTGTAGCAAGTATTACCTTATTAGGATCTGTGTTTAAGAATATATCCAATCCAATTGCCCATTGAACTGAATACACTGGACCCTTTGGAGAGTAGTAGAATGGTACTACTCCAGAACCTGTCTCCAATTCCACATCACA
>DQSV01000099.1 GCA_015663075.1 Methanothermococcus okinawensis
ATCACAGAGAAAAAATAAAGGATATTGTAAATAGTATTAACTTAGAGTATATTATGAATAAAGGATATCTAAGTTATTACTATGGTATTTACTTAGCATATTATTTTGGAAGACCCGAAAGCCTTTCAGCCACGTATTCACCCAATATGGACAAAAAATTAATAAAGGAATTTAAGGAATTGGACCTATCAAAATTCCAAGAATTAATTAAAAATATTAATTTGGATATAAAAAAGAGGAGGTACTTAGATAGATTTTATGCTGGGAAATACTTAGGTAATATGCTATATGCAAGGATAGATTATAATTCAAATATGTTTGAAATTATTAATACAATGCTGCATGATAATAATTATTTAAACAGAAATATAGGTATATGGTTATTTAGATTAATAATAGAATTAGGGGATAAGCCACCCAACAATTTTAACTTAATAATTAAATCATCCTATTTATTTGATGATTGGTATTTTGGAAATAGAATAGAATATTTATTATTCTATGCCACTTTAATTAATAAATATCCTAAAAATCTTGAATTAGAAAGAGTTAAAATGGATATAATATCGATAGCCCTAACGAAACATTTAACTGACAAAAGTACATTTATTAGGGATGTTAGTAAAGAGCTATTATACAAACTTACAAATGATCCTTCAAAATATAATGAATTTCTAGATTACAACAATAAAACATTTGAAGAACAAATATATTTAATTGAAAAATATATAAAATTCCCTGAAACAAGAAAGGCTTCAATAATTTTAATTAAAAATAAATTGGAATACTATCTTAAGAAAAATGAGTACTCTGAAGTCAATAAACTTTTAAAAATAATATATGACAACATCCATGAGGAAACAATTTATGTTATGTTGGAACTTATTAAGCTTAAGAAGAAAAATATTCCTTTATCTAAGGATATTATTAAACTGTATTTAAAAAAATATCCCAAATTACCCTGGAAAATGGGAGATACACTATATAGGTTTATAATGGAACCAATTTTTAAAATAAGGGTTGTACATCTGTATGAGTTATTAAAATATGTTGAAGAAGGTATTATAATACAAAATAAATTATTAAATAGAGTTAAAGAACTAATAATATATGCAGACATATATAATAAGGACATAAGCATAGCAATGAAAATACTTAGTAAAATAAACGATCCTGAAAGTAGTGCCATACTGGAAGAAAAAAATAGGGCATTAGATAATGAAGAGAACAACCACTTATTAAACACCTATGTTGTAAATACCTCCAATAATGAAAAACCAAAACACATAAAAATAACCTATATACCCACATTGGATGCCATAGAAGTAGAGCATGATAATTCTAATATCATACACACTGTTATTGAAATACTACATATTAAAAAGGCAATTGTTCCGAAAATAATGATTCTTGACTTTTTAATTGACGACCTTTTAAATGACGAAGATATATTGAATAATATAGTATCCACCAACATATTTGAAATACTGTCAAAATTGGCCACATTATCAGGTTATGGGCTAATAAATAGAAGAGCATTAAATGTACTTGAAAAAATAAGTTGTAATAAAAGTAATTGGCTAAAGAATAACTTATTGAATCATTACGATAAAAAAACTACACCTTTACTTATTATAAAACTTTTAAGGTATAACTTATCACCCTATGTTGAATTGGAAGTTATTGAAACTTGGGAACATTTATTAGAAAACAATTTAATATATTATAATGATAAAATGATAGGTACCCTTTATCGAGTAATTGAGAACACAAGTAGTGATCAGCCATGGATCCTATTTAAAAAGATATCGAATATTATAAACCTTTGCCCAAAACTAAAAGAAAATAAAGAACTTTTAAATATTCTATCAAAGAAGATTATGGAACACATCCAATGGGCTACATCAGACACAGCCAAGGTATGTCTAACGCATATTTTAGAAGAACTTAATACAAAGGAGGATTCTAACAAAGACCATAATAAAATACATTTAAGTATTAATAAATAACATAATATATATTAGTCCCCACCACATATTAATAATAGAAATTAAATGCCAACAGGCTAAGAATAATCTTAACATTTTAGGCCCTTCTTGCTCACAAACATTATAGATCTCAATCCAGGGTTATCTACAACTGGAAAAAGTGTTTAATCTTTTTTCTCACTTTAGAAAAAGATCTATAGTTCTCAGCCTTTTCATCACTCTTATCATGAATTTCTTTTTTACTGCAAAGAATGGATGTCATTTTTCTTAATTTTTTCAGAGAACTCCATGCTTTTCTATGGACTTGTGCTCTTTATATGTGTTTATTTTAGCATATATGTTTTTGATGGGAAGTAATGTATTTAAATGAAGAATAATTAAAAAAATAATAAATAAAAGGAGAGTATCCAACAGTATTAATATAAAATTAACTAAGTATTATATGGTGATAAAATGAAGGAAACTTTAATTAAAATAGATGAATATATATGGGAACTTCCAAAAGACCATAATAATAAAATGATTGTTCCTGGTAGATTATATTTAAATGATGAACTTGTTAATCAGATGGAGGAGGATGTTCTTGAACAGGTGGCAAATGTTGCCTCCCTTCCTGGTATTCAGAAGTATTCCTTGGCAATGCCTGATTGTCATTATGGTTATGGATTCTGTATTGGGGGAGTGGCGGCATTTGATGAAAATCGTGGAGTAATTAGTCCAGGGGGTGTGGGTTTTGATATAAACTGCGGAGTTAGGTTATTGAAAACAAACCTTACAAGAAAGGAAATCCAACCAAAAATAAAGGAATTAATTAATAAACTCTTTAAAAACATACCTTCAGGTTTAGGGAGTAAGGGTAAAATAAAAATAACAAAAAGGGAAATAGATGAGGTTCTTGAAGAGGGAGTAAATTGGGCAATAGACAATAACTATGGATGGGATAGTGATCCTAAATATATTGAGGAAAAGGGGTGTATAAAAGAGGCAGATGCCTCCCTTGTATCTGATAATGCCAAAAAACGAGGCCTTCCTCAATTAGGTTCCTTGGGTAGTGGTAATCACTTCTTAGAGATACAGTATGTTAGTGAGATATTTGATGAAAAGGCCTCAAAGGTATATGGTGTTGAGAAGGATCAAGTTTTAATTATGATTCACAGTGGTTCAAGGGGATTAGGGCATCAAATATGTTCTGATTATCTTAGGTATATGGAAAAAGCAGCTAAAAAATATAATATTTCATTGCCTGATAGACAATTGGCCTGTGCTCCAATAACTTCCGAAGAAGGTATTAAATATTATAGGGCCATGAACTGTGGAGCAAATTATGCCTGGACAAATAGACAACTTATGACCCACTGGGTAAGGGAAAGTTTTGAGGAAATATTTAAAACTCCTGCAGAGGATATGGAAATGGATATAATTTATGACGTAGCCCACAATATAGCCAAAAGGGAAAAACATAAAGTAGATGGCAAATTAAAAAATTTAATGGTGCATAGAAAGGGATCTACAAGATCTTTTGGTCCTAATTGTGAGGATATTCCTAACAGATATGAAAAAATAGGTCAGCCAGTTATACTTCCAGGAGATATGGGTACGGCCTCCTATCTTATGCATGGTACAGATAGAGCCATGGAGGAGACCTTTGGATCCACAGCTCATGGTGCAGGTAGGGTGTTAAGTAGGATAAAGGCCCTAAAGTTGCATAGTTCTGAGGAAATCAAAAGTAATTTAGAAAAAATAGGTGTATATGTTATGGCAGATTCAAAGGCTGTTATTGCAGAGGAATGCTCTGAGGCATATAAAAACATTGAAATTATAGCAGATATTATCCATAATACCCAAATATCCCTTAAAGTTTGTAAAATGAAACCTATGGGGGTAATTAAGGGATAGGTAAGTTATTTAGGGATATAAAACTTTAAAGATGAATAAATACTAAATACTAGTTTTAATTTATATGACCTAAATGTAATTATATATTAAAAAAACATGGAAAAATAAAATATTAGTAAAGGAAAATATTTTAAGTCCTTATTTTAGATTATTATGAAGTTTTCATGATATTATCTTATAAAAGGATTTTAACTGCCCTTCAATGCTTAGAAGTATTCGTGAGAATGAAGGTAAAATTTCTACTTTTTATGCATTTACTTCTCTTTAGGCATTAAAAATCTTGGATTTTACTTATCTTAATTATCCATATTTTTTTATTTATTTTTTTTAATATTTTAATTATTTTTTATTTATTTTTTTTAACTTTCCTAAATTCTGTTTCAAAATTTTTATCATACAATTTGGAGTATTCATAATACTTTGGATTTAACACATCTCCAACAATTATTAAGGCTGTTTTTTTTATGCCTTCCTCTTTTACCTTATCTCTTATGTTCTCTAAGGTGCCCTTTATTATTTTTTCATCATTCCAGGAGGCATGATAAACCACTGCAACAGGTGTATCCCTTTTATAACCTCCCTCAATAAGATCCCCTACTACTTTATCTATCATTCCAACCCCTAAGTATATGGCCATAGTGGCACCGTGTTTTGATAAATCCTTTAAACTTTCACTTTCAGGTTTTGGAGTCCTTCCCTCAGGTCTTGTGATTATCACCGTCTGAGAAACCTTTGGAAGGGTTAACTCTACCTTTAAAGAACTTGCTGCTGCAAAAAGAGAGGTTACTCCTGGTATTATATCCACATCTATGTTGTATTTTTTTAATTCATCTATTTGCTCCTTAATTGCTCCATAAATAGAGGGATCTCCAGTATGTACTCTTACAACCTTTAAATTTTTTTTAAGGGCCTCAACTATTACTTCTATAATTTCCCCTAAGTTCATTGTGGCACTATTGTATATCTTAGCATTTTTTTTATTATATTTTAAAACCTCTTTATTTACTAAGGACCCTGCATATATTAAAACATCGGCATCTTCAATGGCTTTTTTTCCTTTCAATGTTATTAATTCAGGGTCTCCAGGTCCTGCTCCAACAATTGTTATTTTTTTCAGAAAAACCACCCTATTTATTTTTTAATTTTATTCTATGGATTCATTTAGGTTTATTTATTCATGTTTATCTTTATGGTTTGTGGATTAAAATATACAAAATACAATAAAGCCCTAAAAACATCTTAAAAGAGTTTTATCTCTTTAATGTTTATGATACTTAGGATATTATATTTATATTCCCAATAATTTTTTTAATTCTCTCATCTTAGGAGGGATCTCATCCCATCTCCAAAAACCCCTTAATATCTCATCCATTGAATAATATTCCTTTAAATAACTTACCCATTTATTCCAAAGTTCTGGATATAACTCCTTAACTCTGAAAAACTCACTGTTAAGTGCAGATGGACATAAATAACAACCTATCCTTTCAAATCCTTTATCATACAATGGATTGTAGGGTAGATTCTTTGAATATATATAACTCCAAACATCCAATGCATTCCAATCCAATATGGGAAATAAATTACTTTGAAAATCGATAAATCCACTTTTTCTTATATAATTTAAGTTGGATCTCGCAAAACTTTCAAATTTTCTTGATCCATCAATAGTTAATATTTTCTTATTGGGGTATTCCTCCATAAAAAAATTCTTTAACGGGATCAATTTACAAACGCTATTGCACCATCTATTGTCCTTTGTAGGAATGCCCTTTACATATAACTCCTCCCAAAAGTAATCTCCATTTACAATATGTAAATTTAAATCATAGGACTTAGCAAACTTTTTTATGTATTTTAAAGTGTCTTGATACTCCAAACCAGTATCTATAAATATAACATCTATATCAGGCATAATCTCTCTTGCTAAAAGGGTTGAAACCTCACTATCCTTTCCCCCGCTAAAGGAGGCATTTATTACATAACCTTTATCCCTATATTTATCCATATATTTTTTGAGAATATCTTTAGATAACTCTAAAAAACTATTTATTCTGTCTTTATTTTCCTTTAAATACTCTGTTATTTTTTTAATATGTATTTCTTCCTTCTTTCTTCTTAAATCTTTCACTTTAATCCTATCATTTCTTTTAATGCCCACTCCAATAAACTCTCCCATTTCCAAGCCTATAAAGTAGTCCTCTCTATTTAGGATCTTTAAGTAATCATCATAGTTATTTATATATTCCTCCTTTAGGTATTTACCCTTTAACCTCCTCTTTGTAGGTTCTAAGTATATTTTTTTTTCTTTATCTGCCATCTGGTAGTAGTAAGGCGCAGGAATAAACCTCCAATCTAAATCAATTAAATCAAACTCTAAGATTCCTATTTGAATATTCTTTTCCAAGTATATTTTTTTTCTATAATCCATACCTGTAAGTTTTTCAAGTAATATTAAATCATCATAATCAAAGTTTAAACCTGTCAATTTATTAATAACATCTATTTCATATTTTGATGCAAATTTAGTGTCTTCTTTAAATGTATATTCTTTTAATTTTTTTTTTTATTTTTATTAAATGTTTCATTATTCATTATATCACGAATGTATTCATGTATAAAATTTTATTTTTTTATTATTTAGTTTTATATCAACATCACCCTTTTAACCTGTTCTCAATATAATCTATAAAGTTCTTTTTATCTGGAATAAAAGCCCCACAAGCAAATTTATGTCCTCCGCCACTTCCTCCTACTTTAATAGAGGCATAGGATATGGCATCAGCAAGATTTATATCCTCTGCAAAAGACAGTAATTTTGGACATCTTGCAGATACTTTATATCCCGAATCATTTTCTGTTATGGCAAATATTGGCTTTTTCCAATCTACCTCCTCTATTGAATAACACATACCTGCCACAATACCAAGGATACTCTCATTAATAATTTTACTGTCCGTTTCAAAGTATTGAAACCTATCTCTCTGCACTATTTCCACATTATCCCTTATGTATTGTAGGGCCTTTGAAATATTTCTTTTATGGGCTCTTAATCGTGACATCATTCTATCATAGTACTTATCTCTATTTCCCCTCAATATATTTAAGGGAGTTTCATAGTCCCCATATCTTGAACAGGCATTTATACATGTAGAAAACTCCTCTAAGTTTCTAAAGGGTGTTTTTATATCTTCTCTCTTAAACTCATAACTCTCTCCAAAAATAACCTTGGGTAGGAACTTTGTCCAATTTATGGGAACATATCTATTACACTTACTTAAAAACTCACTTCCAAGAACTCTTTTTTCATTAAATGATAATTCATGAAGGTATTCCTTTGGAACTATCTCAAGGTTATATTTTTTATTAATATTATTTATAAAATTAATAATCCTTGAATCATTATTCATTAAATCTGTCCTAACATCTGTAAAATACTTAATAGAGGCAAATAATGGCCTTGTGTGTTTACCATAAAATTGAAGATCAGGAAAGGCCAAAATATCCCCTGCATCCTTGGCGTCCTCTAAAATCTTTTTATTTATTCCTCCTAAACTACCTTCCAAATTTTGAATATCCCCCACTGCTCCAAGTATGGCATACTTTGCTAAGTCAATATTTCGAGGATTGCACATTTTGGCAAAGAGATAGGAAACCCCTGCTCCGCAGATATTCTTTCCACCATCTATGTTATTATTCCATGGATTTACATTTATTACATTTTCTGGAACCTTTTCCTTACTTGGAATGTGATGATCCAAGATAATAATATTATGATTTTTGCTATTTAATATATTGTATTCCTTCATTTTTTCCTTTAAAAGATTTATTTGCCCACTACCTAAATCAGCAAATATTATTAACTCATAATCCTTAAATGGAATATCTTCTATGGAATTTACAGTTAATTGTTTTAAAAACCTAAACTCTCCATTAATATTTAATCTGTTGAAAAGTTCCTCTAAGATAACCCTTGAATTAATACCATCAGCATCTATATGAGTATATATTAATATATTGCTATTTTTATTTTTTCGAAGTGTTTTAACTGCCCTTCTTAAATTTAAAAGTTCCATAATTACACCTAAAAATATTAAAAAAACAAAAAAATAAAAATAATTTTTTATTAAATTTAATTATTTAATTAATCTTTTTTAGAATTACATATAAAAATTGACCTTTATTTTTGAATAAATTCCTTAAATAGTCTTCTATCCTTAAATAATAATTATTTATAAAGTATCTCAATAGGGATGTTGGTAATATCTTTAATATGGGAGGTATAAAGTAAAATGAATTATATTCAATTATTTCAAACCCTTCAACATTAATATCATTTAAAGATAGTGCTCTGTGATATATTCTAAATTCATTAAAAATACTTTCCTTTATAAAACTTTCACCATTAACAACTATAACTATTAAAACTCCTTCCTTTTTTAATACTCTCTTCATTTCCCTTAATGCCCCTTTATAATCAATAACATGCTCCAAAACATTTATACAAAAAATTAGATCAAAAGAATTATCCTTAAAGGGAAGATTTAATATATCTCCGCAGATTTTATTGCTTTTTAAATTATAATTATTTTTAAATTTTTTTAATAAATTAATTGAAAAATCTAAGTATATTGTATTTAAATCCTTTGTTAGAGTATAAAATGAGCCAAACCCACATCCACAATCTAAGATTATACCATTTCCCCTTTTAATAGTATCATATTCCTTTAAATTTTTTATAATGTCTATTATTAATTTTTCCTCTAAATCCATCAATACTTTAAAATACTCTGGATAGGATTCAACATTCCAATTGTTATAAAACTCTTTTATTTCATTATATTTTGTATTCTTTTTATCCTTTACTTTATCATCTGCCATATCATTACTCCTTCTCCTGATAGGCCCCACAATAGGTGCCAATTGTATCACTACATTTTATATATACAATCTGAGCAATCCTCGCATATCTATATATTGTGATGGGATTTAAAACCTCCATTAAATAAATAGGGTTGCCTTCATATCCAGGATCATGAACTGCCGTATGGAGAGTGCAGCCCATTCTCAATAAACTACTTCTTGGATAGGCAAAACCAGCCATATCCTTAGGTATTGTTAATTTATCGGCTACTTTCACTAAATATATGCCCTTATCCAAAGAAATTTTTATATCTTTTTCTGAAAAAAATATTTTTTGGTATTTGGGAAGTTTCCTTTTTTCATTGGTGTAATCAAGTACTCCCTCACCAGATAATCTATATATTTCTCCAACCCTTAAATCTATACCACATTGTTGTAATTGTTTATCATCCATAATCTCTATAAACTTTTTGGATACTTTTGGCCCTATTATCACATTATCAACCTTAAAAATCTTTTTAATGAAAATTAATACTTATAGGGAAATTCTTTTATAATTCTATTTAACTCCTCTTTATCAATATATTCCCTATCTCCTATTTTAAAAACCCTATCCTCTATAATCCTTCCAAATGGTATCATTGGGCATCTATTGTCTATTGCTATTTTCACAATCTCCTTTAGGTTTTCCTCATCTGTGCTTACTAAATAGGTTCCTAAGTATCTTGTGGAGCGAGGATAGGGAATTGCAGTTATCTCAATGCCAACCTTTGCCTTTACAATCATTTCAAGTATGTTGCAGAGCCATCCTCCCCTTGAGGCATCCTTACAGGCATTAATTTCAATACCTTCATTTAAGATTTTTAAAAAGGTATCATATTTATTTTTGGCCCTCTGAATCCTATCTCCTATATCCCCCTCTACAGGATGGCCCAACATAAATACAACATCTCCAACTTTGGAGCCTCCATCTTTAATTATTTTATCTCCCAACAACTCTCCAAATACTACAACACTTATACAGGATTTTAAAGTTTCCTCGGTCTGGGTATTTCCTCCAATAATGGGTATGTTTAAGTTTAAGGATTGTTTCTTTAATCCATCTATAGCTATTTTAATCTCTTCCTTATTTTGGGCCTGGATGGCATTCATGGCATAGAGTGGTTTTGCACCCATGGCCACAATATCACAGGACGTATGGATAAGGGCAGTTTTTGAACCTAATTTTAAGGGGTAGGGCCCCTCCATGTTTATTACATTTCTACCTACTACTACCCCATCATCCCCTGTCCTAATACCACTTATTAAATCTTTGACCTTGGAGTCCATGTTCCATAGTTTTTTTCTTGGGTAGTTTGACTCCATCATATGTTCTATGGCATGTTTTATCTCATACTCTATACGCTCCATGATTATCAACCCTATTTAATGATTTAGATTATATAATTATTAAAAAAATAATTATTAATATAAAATAAGGATATGGAAGATTAATAAAATTAAAAGTTAAAAGTATCATGTAAATTTTTCATGTAATTTTTTTGGTTGTTACATTCAAAGAAAGGATATAATCCCATATATTGTTATAGCATTGTGATAACACTCTTATATTCTTAGGTCCTCCCCGCTCTAAATTAGAATTAATCCTTTCTTAGAATTCCATAGGGTTCTACTGCCTTTCAGCACGCAATATTCCTAAATAATGTCCTGTGAAGTAAAGTATTTTAAGGATTATTATGTCTTTTTATAAGTTTTTGCCTTTTAATTCTTCTTTTTTTAAGTGTTTTATTTGTTTTATTTCCTTTTTTATGGTTTATATTCTTAGCATAAATTTTTTTAAAAATAAATTTAGCATTAATTTAATATTGATTTTTATTATTTTTTATTATTTTTATTATTTTTTGAGATTGCTAAGATAAAATTATATTATATAGTAGTTAAAAAATATAATTATAAAATCACAGTTAGATTATCTGATACACAAAATCAAAATAGAAAAAAAATTTTCAGGAAATTTTTAAGTATTTAATTAATATAAAAACCGTTATTTATTATAGGGAGAAATCATGTATAAACAGGTTATTGTTATTAGAAATGATTTAAAAATGGGCAAGGGAAAAATAGCAGTTCAGGCCTGCCATGCCTCTATTGAGGCATTTATGAGAGCCCAGAAGATATGCCCAAATACTGTTAAAGAATGGTTAAAGGAGGGGCAAAAAAAGGTTGCAGTAAAGGTAGATTCTGAAAGAGAACTTATGGAGATATTTAGAGAGGCTAATATAGAAGGATTGCCTTGTAGTTTAATAAGAGATGCTGGAAAAACCCAATTAATCCCTGGAACATATACTGCAGTTGCAATAGGTCCTGAAAGGGAGGAAAAAATAGAGGGAATAACTGGAAAATTAAAGTTATTATAGTTTATAAGAACTATTGTTTATTTAAAAAGTATATGGCATTTTCCTAAGGCTTAATTATATCATTTGTCTGTTAAAGGGATACTGTGTATTTAATGAATATACATTATAATCTACTATCAAACTTTGGCCTGCAAAATCGGTGGCCTGCTGAAAGCCTATACGAAATTATAGTTGGAGCCATACTAACTCAAAATACATCCTGGAATCTTGGTAGATAAAGATTTTTTTGTTTTTAAAATCTTCTCCGTTATATTTATATAGTAGTATCTTTATACTATATTTGTGCAATAATATTACACAAGGGAAGTTATATATATCGAGGTGATCCGACATGAGAAAGAAAATATTGGGTATTGTATTATTGGCTTCGGTGGTTAGTTTGGTGGTTGGAACAGTTGCAGCATATCAGGGAGTGCCTGAAAATACAGCACAAACAACAGACAGCTGCATGTGTGGATGTGGATGTTATGCCCATGCAAGATACATGCACGGTCAAAATGGTAACCACGAAAGGGGAACTCCTCAGTTTATGGGACTTGGAGTTAAGGGGCACTACCTGGGAGAAGTAGAGATTGATAAGGAACA
>DQSV01000043.1 GCA_015663075.1 Methanothermococcus okinawensis
AGTATATTTAACAATGGTCCAATGTCCAAGATGCTCAAGATATATGTCAAATTACTATGAGGCCACAGTGCAAGTTAGGGCCATGAATAGATTCCTTACTGATGATGAAAGGAAGGAGTTAGATGATTTTGTAAGGAGAGAAGTTGAAAAACGATTAAAAAAGGATAGAATGTCCTTTATATCTAAGTTTATACCTCAAAAAGAGGGATTGGATTATCAAATAGGGTCTATGGGAGGAGCAAGGAATATTGTCTCAGCCATAAAATCCAAATATGGAGGCAAAGTAAATGAAACTGCAAAATTAGTTGGTGTTGAAAAGGATACTGGAAAGAACCAGTATAGGATAACCATAGTAATTAGAATACCAGAGTATAAAATAGGAGACATTATAGAATATAACAATAAACCCTATAGGGTAGTTTCCATAAATGAAAATAAACTTTATTTAGAGGGTTTAACAGGTAAGAGGGAAAAAATATCCTTGCAATGGAATGTTGTAGAAAAAAATACTAAACTATTATGTAAGGAGAATGAGTGTTCCACGGCCACAGTGATATCCATATCTCCAAAAACAATAATAGCCATGGATAATGAGAATTATGAAGTATATGATTATGACAATGTGTTTCAGAATATTAAGGAAGGAGATATTTTAAGGATATTTAAATACAACAATGTTAATTATGTGGTAAATGTTATTAATGATTTTAATAATAAAGATGATAAAAATAATAAGAATGATGGAGATAAAGATAATAAAGATAATAAAGATAATAAATAGATGTTATATTCGTTATACTATAATTATTGGCTATTGGCCTATATTATGTGGATGAAAAAATAAAATAATTAAAAAAATTAATAATAAAATAAAAAAAACAAAAAATAAGGAGTTAATATAAAATTTATATTTTAAATAAAATTATATAATGAATAAGTGAATAAATAGAAAAAAGAAATTTTAAAAGGATATTTATAAAATTATAAAACATCTAAGAAGAAAATCCATAAAAACAAGGTGAAACCATTAGAGATATTATTTTAAAATACCTACTTCAAAACTCTGTTAGATACAAGGGAAAGCCAAATCCAAAGGCAGTCATTGGAAAAATATTGGCAGAAAATCCTGATTTAAGGAGCAGTGCTAAGGAAATATCTAAAATAGCAATGGAACTATCAAAGGAAGTTGAGGCAATGCCCTTAAGTGAGCAACAAAAAAAGTTAGAGGAGATTGCTCCAGATTTTGAATCCACAGTTAAGGTAAGGAAAAAAAAGGAACTTATGCTAAAAAATGTAAAGGATAAGGTTGTAATGAGATTTGCGCCAAATCCCTCTGGACCATTGCATATTGGACATAGTAGGGCCGTAGTTTTAAATGATTATTTTGTAAAAAAGTATGGGGGAAAATTAATATTGAGATTGGAGGACACAGATCCAAAGAGGGTTCTCCCAGAGGCCTACGACATGATAAAGGAGGATTTAGAATGGCTAGGCATAAAAATAGATGATATTGTAATACAATCAGATAGAATGGAAATATATTATAAGTATGGTAAAAAATTAATTGAAATGGGGCATGCCTACTTATGCCAATGTGATCCTGAGGAATTTAGGGAACTTAAAAATAAGGGAATACCCTGTAAATGTAGGGATAACTCCATAGAGGAAAACTTGGAATTATGGGAAAGGATGCTAAACAACCAATTAGAGGGCACCTGTGTTGTTAGGTTAAAGACAGATATAAAACATAAAAACCCATCAATAAGGGATTTTCCCATATTTAGAATTGAAACAACACCTCATCCAAGGACAGGAGATAAATACATAGTATATCCTTTAATGAACTTTTCTGTACCTATTGATGATTACCTACTGGGAATGAGCCATGTATTAAGGGGTAAGGATCATATTGTGAATACTGAAAAACAGAAATACATATTTGATTACTTTAAATGGAAAATGCCTGAATATATCCATTATGGTATTTTAAAGATAGAAGGTCCCATATTAAGTACTTCAAAAATCCATGAGGGCATATTAAAGGGAATCTATGATGGATGGGATGATCCTAAATTAGGTACCCTTAGGGCCCTAAAAAGAAGAGGGATAATGCCTGAGGCCATATATAAATCAATGATAGATATTGGCATAAAGCAGGCTGATGTTAAGTTCTCCTGGGAAAATCTATATGCTGCAAATAAGGACATAATTGATAGGGATGCAAAAAGATTCTTTTTTGTATGGAGTCCTAAGATATTAAATATAGAAGGGGCTGAGTTAAGGACTTTAAATTTAAGAATGCATCCTGATAAGGACCTTGGTACAAGGGAACTTATATTTGATGGCACTCTATATGTTTCAGATAACTTGGAAGTTGGAAAAATGTATAGATTAATGGAATTATTCAATATAGTTGTAGAGGATGTAGAGGGAGATGTAATATATGCAAAGTATCATAGCGAGGATTTTAGAGTAGCAAAGGAAAATAGGAGCAAAATCATTCACTGGATACCTGTTAAGGATGCAATAAAAACCAAGGTAATTTGTACAAATGGAAAGAAATATGAAGGATTTGCAGAGAAAGACTTTAAAAAAGTAAATATTGATGAAATTGTCCAATTTGAAAGATTTGGGTTTGTAAGAGTGGATAATAAAGATTATAATAATGATAATAAAAACTTAGAAATAACATGTTATTTTGCCCATAAGTAAATATATTTTTAAAAAATTATTTATGACCAATAAAAAATCTTAATTCTCATTATTTCTTATTGAACATATAAAAAAATAATAATTATTATAAAAAATAATAAGGTTTTAAATGTACTTAGAAAGGAGGATCGCATAATAATATAAGATAGAGGAATTTAAGTATTTTCCTTTTTGCTATTTTATCTGCTAATCATTTTTTTATTATTTTATTGTAATTATATGATTAATTAAAGTATCCTACCTATTTAACATACTATTTTATTAATAATATTTTAAATATAAATTTACAATATAAATATTGAAGTTATATATTAGACATACTATCCATCCAAATACAATTCTAAAAATAAATTTTAATGTCCAAACCTATAATTTACACTAATTGGTGAGTATAATGGTTCAACTATCTGAGATTCATTTAAAAAATTTTAAATCATTTAAAAATGCCAAATTAAAAATACCTTCTGGATTTACTGCCATAATGGGCCCAAATGGCTCTGGGAAGTCTAATATTATTGATGGTATCTGTTTTGTACTTGGAAAAACCTCTGCAAAATCCCTAAGGGCCGGGAGATTTAATGAATTAATTACCTATCATAAAAATAAAAGGGCCGAATATGCTGAGGTAATATTACTATTTGACAATAAGGACAGAAAAATACCCATAGATTCTGATAAGGTAGGGATTTCTAGAAAGGTAAAATTAAAGGGGGATAATAACTATTATTTAATATGGTATGAAGAAGAAGGGGAAAAAACAGATGGGAAAGGAAGTGATAGGGATAAAAATAATAATAAAGACAATAAAAACAATAAAAGCAAAGACATAAAACCAAAACTCATCGAAAAAAGAAAAAAGATTAAAAAATCCCAGGTAATTGATATATTTAACAAATTATCATTAAGTGGAGATGGATTAAACATAATACTACAGGGGGACCTTATAAGGTTAATAGAGATGTCTCCAAGGGAACGAAGGAAGGTAATAGATGAAATAAGTGGAATTTCAGAATATGATGAAAAAAAGGAAAGGGCTCAGAGGGAATTAGAAAAAGCAAGGGAATATATTGAAAAAATAGATATAAGGATAAATGAAGTAAAGGCCAATCTTAAAAAACTTAAAAAGGAAAAGGAAGATGCTGAAAAATACCACATATTAACAGAGGAATTAAAAACTGTGAAGTATGTTCTTACCACTAAAAGAATAGAGGTATTAAAGGCAGTATTGGATAATCTAAACAATAATATAATGGAATTAAATAAATCCAAAGGGGAATATAAAAATAAAATAGATTATATAGAGGAGAATATATCCAATTTAAAGGAAAAGTTGGAAAATGTAGTGGAGGAATTAAAGGAAAAGGGAAATGAAGAGGTTATGGAACTCCATAAATCCATTAAAGAACTTGAATTGACCATTGAAAACCATAGAAAGAACCTTGAAAACTCCCTAAGGGAATTGAAGTATTCCAATGAACAGTTAAAAAATAAGAAAAAAGAATTAAATGAAACCCGTGAAAAGATTGAAACACTGAGAAAAGAGACTATGGAAAAGGAGGAGGAAATAAAATCAATAAATGAAAACATTAAACTTTTAGAGGAAGAAAAAAACTCCCTGAGATCAACCATGGAAAAATGGGAAACCCATATAAATATACTTAAAAACCAGGAGGGGAAACTTACTGAGAGATTCAGTGAATATCAAAGGGAATTGCATAAATTAAGAACAGAATTAAATAGGGTTGTTGGAGATATTAATAAAAAATCCTTTCAAATGGCCCAAAATAAAGAAATTATAAAAAAACTTGAAGAGGAATTAAAACTATTGGATAAAGAGAATGTAGATAGTAAATCCATATACAGGGAGTTAGAGGATGTCTCTGTGGAATTGGAATTTTTAAAGAAGAAATTAAAAAAACTTGAAGAGGAAAGGAAGGTCCTTCAAAGGAGAAGGGAGGAATTATATGAAGAATATGCCAAGGAAAATGGTAAGATCAAGGCATTGAAGAGTTTGGAGAATTATAATTTAAACAATACTATAAAGAGCATCTTGGATGCCAATCTGCCAGGGGTAATTGATATAGTTGGAAATTTGGGAAAAACTAAGGAAAAATATAAATTGGCAATTGAGGTTGCAGGGGGCAATAGATTAAATCATATTGTGGTTAGAAGAATGGAGGATGGGGTTAGAGCCATAGAGTATTTAAAGAGAAATAAACTTGGAAGGGCCACATTTTTACCTATGGACAGAATAAGGGGCAGGGAACCAGAGAATATTATAGATGAGGGAATAATAGGAAGAGCAATTGATTTAGTGGAGTTTAAGGAGGAATATAGAAATATATTAAACTATGTATTTGGCAACACCTTTATTGTAAAGGACCTAAAAACTGCTAAGGAACTTTCAAAGAGATATAGAGGTAGGTTTGTATCCCTTGAAGGGGATGTTATAGAGCCCTCAGGGGCCATGGTAGGAGGTAGTGTCAGATCCTCTGCCAATATAAGGGTTGAAATAGATACCTCAAAACTTGAAAAACTTGCCGAAGAGTTAAAGAATATAGAGGAAAGATTAAATGGTAAGGATGGGGGGATAATTAATAAAATAGAGGAAATAAATGAAAAAATAAATATGTACCATGGTAAAAAGATAGAATTGGAAAATAAATTAAAGTTTATAAAGGAAAATGAAAAGAGAAAAGTGGAGATTCTAAAAAATAATAAAATAAAAATAAAGGAACTTCAATTAATAAATAAAAAGATTAATGAAGAATTGGGAGATTTGGAAATTTTAAGGGATGAATTGGATCATAAAATAAAAGATATTGAAGAAAAAATCGAAGATACTATCCATAAAAAAGAGAGGGTATTAAAGGAATTAAAATCCTACGAAGATTCCACAATTATAAAAAGAATTAGGGAATTAGGGGAAGAAATAGAAAATCTAAAAAAGAGAAGAAATACTTTGGAAAATGATACAAAAAGAAATGCTACACTAATAAAGGAGGTTCTTATTCCAAAGATGAGTGAAACCAATGAAAAAATAAGAGAATTAAATGAAAAAATAAATATGCTCCAAAAAAATATTGAATTTTACAAAAATAGTATTGAAAAGAATATTAAAGTATTAGGGGAGAAAAGGGAGAGATACCTTAAATTAAGTGAGAATTTAGAGGAACTTACAAATAAAAAGATGGAATATGAAGAGGAAATAAAAAAATTGTATGATGATAAAAAAAGAATTATGGAAAAAATTGAAGATATGACCAATGAGATAAATAAACTATCCATAGATAAGGCAAAGTATGAAACAAAGTTAGAGGATGAGGAGAAAAAACTATATCTCTGTGAAGGGATTGAGGATATATCTGAGGAGATATTGAATAAAATAAGCAATATGGAAATTAACGAATTGGAAAAGCATTCCATAAAACTTGAAAATACTATTAAGGAACTTGAACCTGTAAATATGAGGGCCATTGAAGATTATGCCTACATTGAAGAACGGTATGGAGAGTTATTTAATAAAAGAAAGGAATATGAAAAGGATGAGATGAAGTACATTCAATTAATTGAAGAGGTTGAAAAGAGAAAAAAAGAGGTATTTATGGAGGTATTTGAAAAGGTATCTAAAAACTATCAAGAGATCTATAAAAGTATAGGGGGTACTGGTAAGTTAAGTTTGGAGAATCCTGAAAATCCATTTGAAGGGGGCCTATTAATAGATGCCTCTCCACAGAATAAAAGTCTTCAAAGTTTAGATGTTATGAGTGGCGGAGAAAAATCATTAACTGCACTGGCATTTTTATTTGCCATTCAAAATTTAATGCCTGCTCCATTCTATGTTTTAGATGAGGTAGATGCAGCCCTTGATGCTAAAAATGCAAGTTTAATAGGGGATATGATAAAGAATGCCTCAAAGGAGTCCCAATTCATAGTAATATCTCATAGGGAGCAGATGATAAATAAGGCAGATACCCTTTATGGAGTATATATGGAGGATGGATTAAGTAAGATAGTTGGAATAAAATTGTAATTGGTCTTATTATTAAAAATAAAAAATACAGTGCATTAATAAAAAAATGAAAGAAAAAAAATAAATAAAAGATACAAAAAATAAAAATAATTAGATTTAATAAAAATTATTAATAATAAAATTATTAAATAATAAAATTAAAAAATAATAAAATTAGAATTATAGTAAACATTGCAATATAGTAAACAATATAGTTTAAATTTATTGTATTAATCTTTGTATTGAAGTTCTATCTATTTTAAAAAATATATGATTTATTTATCTTCTATTTTTCCAATTCGTTTAAAATAATCTCCTTTACTTTTTTTTCTTTGTTTTTTGGAATATATATTTTAAAGTTTATTATTATTCTTATAACATCATCTCCATCTACTAATTTACACTCTTTAAGATAGGCCCTTTGCTTATCAAATCTTAAATAAATCTTGCTTTTTTCTATTCTTAAATCTATATCATTTTTTAATTTATTGGTGTTATTTTCAGAGGATTTTATTAATTGCATAATATGTTTAAATATATTTTTATTTATTTTATTATTGTTTATTAGTATTTCGTGTATATATATTGGATTTCCAAAACATCCTTCACTATCTATGGTGTTTATATTAATATCACTATCTTCATCATTATTAATAACATCCTCAGGTAAAAAATACATCATGGCTTCTAAAACCTTATCTTCATCCTCTGTGGCATGGGATATGGCAGAAATGGTTATATTATTTATTCCTATATCTTGGGACATAACTTAACCTCCTTTTTTAATATATGAAATATCGGGGGTGAAGGAAATAGGATTTAAAAAAATATAAAATTATAAAAAACTTCTATTTTTTATTTTTATTAATATTTAATCTTTTTATATTATCTATACCCTAATTGATAATAATTAAAACAAAAAAGGTATATAATTTAGCAATACATAACATAAATTTATAATTATAATGTAAATAGTAGAATAAATAAAAAAAATATTAAATATGAGTAATAAATATATATAGAAAATAACAGAACAACTGTCAAGTTTTTCTATTTTAACTTAAATATGTTCTTTATAATACAATCCTTAAGGAGAATTTACATCCCTCAGTGCTTAGGAGCATAAGGAGAGCAACGACCGAGATTTCTGCCTTATTCTTAATAAGAATTAAGACAGTGGTTGTATATTATTATATAATAATTTTTTATTTCTTTCTTCTCCTTTCAAATTCTTCTAATAACTCTTCATATTTTACTCCAGAGTATGCCAACAGTACAAAAAGATGATATATTAAATCAACACTTTCATATATTAGGTCCTCTTTTATATTGTCCTTTGCAGCCAATATTGTCTCTGTGGCTTCTTCCCCTATCTTTTCACATATTTTATTTATGGCCTTTTTTTTACTATCGTCAGTGGTCAAATAAACAGTATATGAGTTCTTTGGTTTATTTTTAATTCTATCTTGTATTATATTAAATTCCTCTCTTAGTATATCTCTTTTACTTTCCATAATAACCCCAAAAATATATATTTTATTAAGATTTAATTTCTTTTAATCTTTTTACCATTTTTACAGCAGATTCAACGGCTCTTTTACCATAATCTATTCTAGCTTCGGCCTGCAACCTTGTCATACCGGGTCCAGAGATCCCTAAGGTAACAGGTTTATTATACTCTAATGATAGATCTGCTATTTTTCTTGCAGCATTATGTACTACTATCTCATCATGCTCAGTATCTCCCTCAATTACACATCCAATGGTTACCACGGCATCAACATCCTCCTTTTCCAATAGTCTTTTTATTGCAAGAGGCATATCAAAGGTTCCAGGTACTACTATTTTGTAGGTTACCTCAGCACCTAAGAATTCTGCATGCTCCTCTGCAAGTTTTTCCATCATATAGGTTATATCCCTACTAAACTCCGAAATTACAAATCCCAGTTTTATTTTATCCATATTTCACACCTATTTTAATTATTTTTTTATAAGATATTATTAGTTATAAAATGATATAAAAGAATGTAATGTTTTATAAAAATATTAAATAATAATGTAATATACCATATCAATTTGTTAGATCTGCATAGCATTGTTCCATTTTTTTTCGTATTCGTCCATAAATATTAGTGTTTTTTCAACCTCTATAGCACATATATTATCAAAATTAATTATGGCAAATTTTTTACTATTTTCATTAAATATCATCATTCCATGGCCTTTACCTGTTTCAAGATACTTTAAGTATTTATCTTTAAGTTTAACCACTGCATCAAAATCAAACTCTCCTTCCAATACACTTCCAGGATAATATATTTTTATATTTAACACTGGTTTTTTCATAATATCACCTAAGTCTATTTTAATTAAAATTGTTATAAAAATTATATCAAAATATTAAAATATTAAATTATTTTATTATTTTCAATTATTACTTTTTAAATCATGTTTAATTTTTTAATTTTTTTAATAATTTAGATTTTAATAATTCACTGATTAATTTGCCATCAACCTTACCCCTTAGAATTGCCATACATTTACCCATTAAAATTCCCATGGCCTTAGGTCCCTTATTTTTTATAACCTCCATGTTTTGGGCAATAACTTCCTCAATTATTTTCTCAGCATCCTCCTTAGATAGGGATTTAAGCCCTTTTATTTCCAATATTTCCTCTAAACTCTTCTTTGGATGCTCTGTGAATCCCTTTAATACTTCAATTATGGCCTCTTTGGACATTTTCCCCTGAGTTAATCCCTCAAATATAACTTCAAAATGATTTTTAGAGAGCATTTCAATATTATATCCCTCTCTCTTAATTTCTTTTAATGTATTTTCCAAGGTTGTTGCAATAAGTGTGGGCTTTATATCTTTACCATATTTTTTACAAAGGTCCTCAAATAGTTGCACCTGAAGGGACATTACCATAATCTCTGCAAGATCCCTATTTAATCCATATTCCTTTATAAATCTCTCTAATCTTTCCTCAGGCATTTCAGGTAAAAATCTTTTTATGTTCTCTAAAAATTCCCCATTTATTTTAATTGTTGGAATATCAGTTTCAGGATACATTCTTGCAGCCCCTGGAAGAGGTCTTAAATAGGAGGTATTCCCATTTTCAAGGGCCTTTCTTGTTTCTTCAGGAACTCCATTAATGGCCTCCTGGGCCCTCTCAATAACAGCCTCTAATGCCCTATTTACTTTACTTTCCTCATCGGCTATAATAATTATGGCATCCTCCTGAGTAATTTCCAAGTTAAGTTTTTCCTCAAAGTATTCTTTTATATTATTTACTTCTTCCTGAGTTATTCCATAATTTGGAAGTTCGTCAGTATGAAACAAACCTCCAACTCCTGCAATAACCTTTGCTCTATCTGATAATTCAGATCCCAATCTTCTACCTGGCTGTATTTCCCTTCCAACAAGGCCCCCATATCCCTTTAACAACACTCCCTTTATTTTTCCATTCTTTTTCTTTAATGAGTTTTTTAATACCTTGGATTCTGTATCCTTTAAAATCTCAGTTAAATCAATTATTTTGTATATGACCTTGGCCCCTCTATCCCTTAATATCTTTGATATTTCAAGGAGGTTTACCTGCCTAAGTACTTCATTTTCAATTATTTTTTCTATTAGATCAAGGTTTTGGACTCCCTTAACCTCTATCCTTGCTCCCTCCTTAATGGATATATTAACATCCTGTCTTATTGTTCCAAGGCCCCTTTTTACCTTTCCAGTGGCTCTTAATATCATACCTATTCTTTTTGCAGATTCCTTTCCCATCTTAGGGGAAGTAATATCAGGTTCAGTTGTTATTTCCAACAGAGGTATTCCCAATCTATCCACACGGTATTTAATGAAATTTTTACTTTCCTCAATTTTTCTACATGCATCCTCCTCCAAACATAAACTTGAAATCCTTACCCTTCCATAACTTGTTTCTATATATCCATCACTGGATAGATACATTGTTCTTTGGAATCCTGAGGTATTGGAGCCATCTATAACTAATTTTCTCATGGTATGTATTTCATCAACTATATTCATGTTCATTAAAAGAGATACCTGTATTCCAATCTCTAAGGCTTCCTTGGATGGAGGATGAGGGGGCTCCTCATCTAACTCCACTAAGCAATTGCTATCATTATAATACTGATAAATATAGAATTTATTTTTTTTCCACTCCATAAGGGCTGCTTTGTCTATCTCCCCCATTTCACTCTGAGAGGTTCTTAACAATCTTTTAATTTCTCCATGGGGCCTGTCATCCCTTATAATTGTTGGACAATTACAAAAAAGTTTTCTTTTGGTATTTAGTTGTTGATGTATTTCCAAACCAACCTTTAACCCTAATTTTTCATAGTTTAATTCCACCATATCACCAAATAATTATTTATAATCCTATAGTGTACTCAACATAATATATTACTTATTATAATATATTATTTATGCCTGGTTTTTAATAAATATTGCATTAAATTTATTTTTTAAAAGAGTATTTATTAGGGACAAAAAAAATAATAAAATAATTAGAAAAAGTTTTTAATATATTATATATTTTAAAAAAATTAATTATACCAAAATAAAATAGATAACCTAATATTTTTATATTTTTATAAATTTTGATATGATTAAGAAGGAGCAAATATATAAAAAGTAGAAATCTACGGGTAATCCTTCATAATTCATATATGCACTGAGAACAGTAAATAATTTAATGAGATTATATATTTATGAACTTTAATCTAAAGATGAAGTGGATATATTTACAGTAATTTTCTAATTAATATTTTATTTTTTTACTATTTTGTTGCGTTATACTTATAAATTAGTGTTATATATTCGTTATAAATACCTTAAAGGTAATATTATGCCCAATAGGGAGAACCTATCTGCTACAATTACCCTAAGATACAATGGAAAGATAATAACTGAAAATCAAATAAAAATACTTGAATTAATTTCCAAAACAAAATCACAAAATAAAGTGGCAAAGTTATTGAATATCTCTCCCTCCTCAGTAAGTATCCAAATAAAGAGACTTGAAAAAAAATTAGGAATGGATCTCATAGACTCCTCAGCCTCAGGTACCATGTTAAGAGAACATGCCCAGGATATAGTGGATTATTACAATAAAATGAAAAAAAGAATAACTATGGAACCATTAATTGCCTGTGGGTTTATCTGTGGGGAGGTAGGTAAGATACTATTTGAAGATATTATAATATCTTCCTTTGATAACATTCTAAAACTTTATAATATGGATCTATCAGGTATTGTTGGTATAGATGATCCATATTGGAGTTATAGGTTGGGAGATCCAATACCTGTGGTTTATGATTATATGGTAATGGTTTATAAGGAAGAATTTGATACAAAGAACTTAATTGGCATAAGATACTCTCCTCAGAGAATTATGTGGAAAATATTAAAAAACCATAATATTCCCTTTAAAATAACAAAAGTTGTTAAAAATCCCTTTCAGGCAATAGATTTACTTGAGGAGGGCTACAGTTTATTTTTGAATGAATCCTTTACAAGGTATGTAAAAGGAGATTATATTATTAAAAAACCCCATTTTTATGAGGATACAAAGCATACATTAAACTTTATAACATTAAATAACGATGAAAAAACCATTATAAAATCCATTAAAAGGAAAAAAAAGGAGATAGAAAATAGAGGTTTTCAAATGGTGGATTCCCTTTAATTATTCTGGAATATTCCCCCCTGGCACCATCACTGTTAATTTAACTTGTTTTACTCCCTTTTGAGAGGTTAATTTATCAGTGAGTTTCCTTATTCTTTTAGCCTCCCCCTTTACAAGTATCACTTCCATACAGTGGTCATCATCCAAATGCATGTGAAGTGTTGCCACAATTAAATCCCCATTTTTATGCTGTATTTCTGTCAATTTTTTCATTAATTCAGAAGCATGATGATCGTAAATTATAGTTATGGTGCCTGCCCTTTCCCCCTCTAAACTGTGTATCCACTTATGTTTAATTATGTAATCTCTTATGGCATCCCTTATGGCCTCACTTCTACTTGCATAGCCCCTTTCTGATATTACCTCATCAAACTCTCCCAGTAATTTTGTAGGTAGTGATATGCTTATTCTATCCATATCTACCATAGTATTACCTCAGTATGTTAATATTAATTATTATTGATTTAGGTTATTGTTTATTATTTTTTTATATGTAGCCAAACATATAATTATTTTAAACTTATTCTCCCCTGTATCTCCAGTGCTTAGGGGAGTAGAGGGAGAGAATAGTGGTATGGAGTTTCTACTCTTTAAGTATTATACTTCTACTTTATTTCTACTTTTCAAGTACTTATTTCTCTCTATATTTTTAAATATTTTTATTTTTTTCTCTTTTTATCTTAGAATCTAGGCTATTTTCTATTTTTTGGATATTTTAATTTTATTTCTATTTATTTTTTAATTTTTTTAATAATTTTGATATTATTTTATTTTTTTAATGTCTTTTGAAATTAAGGTTTTAATGTAGCATAAATGACTTTGTTAGGATTATTATAATTATTATGAAATTATCAAATATATTTAATATTAATCATTTATTTAAACATTGTTAATATTATTATTTATTACTTTTTATCTTTTCAGTATATTTACACTTAGGATAATTGGAACAACCTATAAACTCCCCAAATCTTCCACTTCTAACTATTAACTCCCCTCCACACTTTGGACACTTGCCCACAATCTTTTTATTGTCTTGGGAATTGTTTTTTTTGTTTAAATTTTCAACATACCTACACTTAGGATAATTTTCACAACCATAAAACATTCCATATATTCCCTTTTTAAGGGTGAGTTTGCCTCCACACTTTGGACAGATCCTTTCAGATTTTTCTATTTCCTCCTTAGATTGTGAGGCCTTAGAGGGACACTCTGGATTTATACATAACCTCTGTTTATTTATGGCAATCATGGGAGATCCACAGATTTCACAGGTTTCATTTAATATTTTTATTCTACCCTTTTGAGGTAATGGATAGGTTATACTACACTCTGGATAATTTGAGCATCCAATAAATCTTTTATTTTCCTTGGATTTAATAATTAATAAATCCCCTCCACATTTACACTTACCAACTGTTTTTAAAGATTTGTTAGTGGTATCTATTTTTTCCACTAATTCCCTTCCAATATCCTTCTCCCTCTTTTTTACCTCTTCAAGAATTGCCCTTAATTTTTTTTCAGCATTCTTTAAAAGAGTATCTTTTTTTATGGTGCCCTTCTGTAATCTATCCAATTTTTTTTCCAATTCTCTGGTCATTTTTTCGTCTATTATCTCTGGACAGTATTTTTTAAGGGTTTCAATTACGGCTATCCCTAAATCAGTTACCTGCAAGGAATTGTTCTCAATTACATATCCTCTCTTTACAAGTTTTTCTACAATATCAGCCCTAGTTGAGTTATGAACCACAATGCCATTTGCTATGAAACTTGAATATTTTGAATTTACTATATCATAAACATATCCATTATAGTTAGTTTTTATAATGTTTGATATGGTTTTTGTAATGAAATCTTTGTTTATAACTTTTTCACCAATATATTTATAGAATAAATCATCAGGACTTTTTAATTTATAAACAATTTTTTTTCTTGGATATTCGCTAATTCCCAGGGTTATTTTTTCCACAATTCCCTCTTTAACAAATTCTTTTAAGTATTCTCGGACAATTGAGATAGATAAATTTGATATATCACTTATTTCTTTTGAAGTTAATCCTCCCTTATGATGCCCCAATGCCATTATAATAGCTTTTTCCTTCCATACAATTGAAGAAGTTCCCTCTTCATTACCTCGTGTATAGTTATTTGATAATGCATTAATTAACTTCTGCTTTTTATCAACTGAAATGAAGGGTATATTATTTAAAAACTTCTGAATATTTTTTCTTCCCTTAATATATAGCTTAAACTGATTTTTATCAAGTCTTGATTCGATGCCCAAGTCCAATAACATTTTCCTAACATCATCTAGTAAATCAAAATTTGTATTTGAAATGAAAACCTTGCCTTCATTTTCAGAGACGCATCCTTTATCATCAAATAATGCTCCAATATATTCTGGATAAAACTCTTTTGGAATTTTGGGGGCATTTTTATCAATAATTTCTGGTAATACTATTGCAAGAATCCTTCCAATAATTGCTGGAACTTTTACATAATACTTTGTTTTGCAATACTTTGTTTTATCTTTGGTTAGTTTAGGTTTTTCTTTTTTAATGGATAACCTAATACCAAATACACTTTCTATGTCATCAACAAACTGAGTAATCAAATCTATATCTGTGTTATGATACCTAAAATCATAAACATTTTCTTTTTTTATCTTTTTCTTGTCAATGGAACCATCTCCAACCAAATGGGATATGATTCTAACTAATGAACTTGAAAACATTAATGGGAACGGATTTTTAATTGTAACTTTGGGATCTGTTGAAGTAAGATGTTCTGGTTTTTTTAGCCCAAGTTTGTTGAATAAATGTACTGGAATTCTTTTATATTCTTCATATTTCCAGGCTTGAATATAGCTGATTCCAAATCCCTCTGAAAACTTATGTTTTGATAGGTTTAATTTTTCTCTTAACTCCTTAACTTCATCAGTTAAACCGTATAACTTTGATTTTTCACTGCATTTTTCAATAAATTCATCCCAATTGCAAAATATTTTTCCTTCTTTATCAGAGTATTTTATTGAATATATGCACTTCATACCATTATCTAAATCTTTGGTTCTAACATATTTAATATGCTTTTCATTATCATCATATATTAAAATTGGATGTTCGTCAGTAGTTTCAATATAACTGCCGTCATTAAATTCAATTTTATAAACTCTTTCATTATCGCATAATTTTCTTCTACTAATGAATTCAAATTCACTTTCTGCACTGTTTCCATTTTCATCATATGAGATACATTTAATTTTATTATTATTGTTGGTGGCAAACTCAACATTATTTTTGCAAAATTTCTCGTTTAACATTTCAAATAATTCTTCAATTTTTAAATTTTCAATTTTATCATTAATCTTAACCTTAACTAGTGTATCAGAAGTTAAACATTTTGTCCCCAACTGTCTATTTTCTAACTCCTTAATAATTGAGGCCATAGTATATCTCTTAGGTGGTTTAGTCTCTTTCTTATCAAGGGTTATTTTTTCAATGGGTATTCTATCATTTTTTCTTAAATTTGGAAGTTCCTTTTCATCAAATTTTGTAAAGTAGTATATTTCATGCCATCCTTCTTTTATGGTTCTTGAACCACTAAGTTTGAATATTTCTCCCTTTATATTCAACGATATATTAACATACTCCCTTTCAGCATCCTCCCAAAAGAGGGATAGGGTTCTTCTTACAATAAGATCATAGAGTTTTTTTTCCTCATCAGGTAGAGGTTCATTGGGCACATCCACAAAGTGTATGGCTGGATGGGCAGGGTCTTTCTTTTTACCTTGAATAGGCTCTCTATTACTCTTTAATATAACTTCAGCATATTTTTTATAATCATTGATGGCAGTGATTTTGTAAAGTATTTTTTTTATATATTCCTTATCTTCTGGGAGTTTTTGGGAACTTGTTCTTGGATAGGAGCAATTATGAACAATAACATTGTTGGCTATAAAGTTATGATAGGTCTCCACAGTTAAATCATAAACCTCTCCATTGTATGGAATATACTCCATCTTTACAATCCTTAATAGATCAACCTGACCATTCAATATTCTCCTTAAATCATGGTTTAATTCTTCTTCCCTAATATTTTCCATAATGTCTATCTGTTGGGTTCTATCTAATGTATTTTTATTATTTTTGTATAATATAGTTTTATTGTTTTTATTCAAACCATTTTCTGATTTTATCTTTAATACATTATCTCCTTCCCTTAATTTCTCACAGGGGACAAATATTAACCTATCACTACTATAGGTTAGTATAGGATGCTCCTTGGTGGCAATAAGGGAGGTATTATCCTCCAATGTAATTCTAATTAAATTCTCATTAATGGTTCTTTTTAAAAGTTTATATTTGGATTCCACTATTTTTAAATCTTTATTTAAACATAAAACACTTCCCTCATGCTCCAATTCTTTAATCCTTAGGGTACCCTTTGGAGTTAATATACGAGTATCTGGATGGAGACATAATCCCTTTTCATAAAGTTTCTGGGCTATTTCCTGGGTTTTCTTTGGGGAAAATTTAAATATTCTATGGGCTTCTCTCTGTAAAGTTCCCAAGTCAAAGGGGGGATTGGGTTTTATTTTCTTCTTTGTTTTTTTAATTTTTTCTATTATTCCCTCTTTCTCATCTTTTATTTTGTTATATACTTCTTTAGCCTCCTTCTCATCCCAAAATTTATCCCTTTCATGAATGGCTGTAATATTGTCCTTTAAAAGTGCCCCTATTACCCAGTAGGGCTTTGGTACAAAATTTTTTATCTCCAACTCCCTATCTACCAAAAAGGATAGAGCGGGTCCCTGAACTCTCCCTGTACTCATTGTCTGCCATCTATTTACGGCCATTATGGATTGCATTAAGGCCCTTGAAACATTTATGCCATAGTACCAATCTAATTTATGTCTACTATCTCCTGCATCAATAAGGCCATAATCTATCTTATCTGGGTTTTCATAAGCCTTAATAATTTCTTCCTTAGTTAAACTTGAAAATCTCATTCTTTTAGCATCATTTTTTCCACAGCAATAGTAAAGCGCATGATATCCTATTAATTCCCCCTCAATATCCCAGTCTGTGGCTATATAGAATTCATCTGCCTCACGGGATAATTTTTTCAATGTATCAATATAATTTTTTACATAGTCCATTCCCTTTACAGTGGAAGCAGGTACCCACTCAATATCAAAAACAGGGTATTCTCCAAACTTTTTATTTTTTTTATTGGATTCCTTTAGAGTAAATAAATGCCCAACAGCCGAGGCCACTATAATTTTTTTTCCATTCCTTTCCAATTCGTAATAGGGAACCCTCTTGTAAAATAGTTTTTTAGGTTTTCCTAATGCATTTGCTATTTTTTTTGCAACATTGGGCTTTTCACAGATTATTAAGTCAGTCATAATTTCACTTTGTGATTTTCTAATTATGAATTATTTAGTAAAATTCATAGTATAAAATTATAATCTATAAAAAATATAAAATACAAAATATAAAATAAAAAAATATAAGACAGTATAATAAAATAAATAAAAACCTAATTCCTATCACCTATTAACAATAGAGATATTAAAAGATAACAGACTAAGATCAACAGTTGGACCCCTTTCATTAAATGTATTTTTTTCTACAGGGATTATAATGTTTGTATAATAATGGTCCTGGAAGGTTATCCAAAGTAATAATCTCCTTTAGGGTTATTAACCCTCTCCCCTTTAGTATAGGAAATTTTGATGAACTTTCAACATACAAAGGCGGTTTAGGAAGGATAAAAGGAACCCATATATGCCTATATTGATGGATTTAATGGGATTGGCTAAGAAGTATGGGGCATAATGTGATATCAACATCTAGTTGCAATAAAACCTATTTATTTTAGAACTTTAATTTTGGATCTATCTTTCTATTTTTATTGGTTAGTAAAACTACCCTGCTGTCAAAGGAATCGTCTTCAAGTTTAAATATGCTGTTTTCTTCAACTGTTTTAGCAATATCTAGTATTTCTTCATGTTTAAGCATGTCATCTAAATTCAATCTTTTTCTAGAGTAACCAACGTTCATGTAGGATTTTATTTCTATAAAGTTAGTATTCGCCCTCTCGTAGAGCTCTAAAAACTTCAAAATATCATCGTTTAAGTTCCTTATTACTGTGGTTCTTAAGCATGTTCTTTTTTTATCCTGAAGAATATCGAGAGTTTCAAGAATTCTATCCCAATTGGATTCCTTTCCACCGCATATTCTTTTGTAGCTTCCTAAATCATGGGCATTCAATGAAACATAAAGCTGAGTAGGTTCTATTTCTTCTATAACTTCAGTTAATATTCCATTTGAGACTACAAATGTTGTCAAACCTCTTTTATGGAAAAGTTCGATTAATTCCTTTAGATATGGGTAAATTGTTGGCTCTCCAGATAGGGATAGGGCAACGTGTTTAGGATTCAAAGCCTCATTAAACTTTTCTTCACCAATTCTGTCTAGAATTCCTTTGTATCCCATTATAACCGTTCTATGCATTTTTAAAATTTGCTCCACGACTTCTTCGGGATCCTTCCACTGTGGGTTTTTACGAGCTCCCTGATTTTCTTCTTTTAAATCGGTAGGAAGTACCCTCCAGCAAAATATGCAGTTTTGCTGACACCAGATTACTGAAGGAGTGCATTGTATGCATCTGTGGGTATTTATACCATAAAATTTTGACTTGTAACAGCTTTTATTTTCCAAAAAGCATTTTCTAACCCAGCCACATAACTTAACAGCACTGTGGTCATTTATTTGATAGTGCTGCTTTCTTAAAATTTTATAGATGGATTCAGGAATCAAAGTATCACCGTTTTAAATAAATAGAAAAAAATATATATAAGTTACTCTTTTGTTTGTAACCGAAGTCCACTACAATAACCTACATTACATATAATAACAATATTAATCAATGCTATATACAATTTAGAGATAGATTTAAAGAATATTACTAATTTTTTATGATTGTGGTTGTTTCGGATTAATTGTTTTATAGGGTAATAAACGACACAGGTATAATGAATGGATAAATTATGTTAACATAGGGAGGAATATAATGACACAAATTCCATTGGAGGTTCTAAAAAATACGACCAGACCAACATTGGGCGATAATATATATAACCTTATTTAGGGTCATTAGATTTGCAGATTTGGAGAGATACTTAGGTGCTGGAGCAAATGCAGTACTTTACGCTTCTGGAAAAGAATTTGGAGAATCATTAAACTTGAAATCCATAGATGAGATAATTAAATTCTGCAAAGATAATAAAATTGGTATTGTTGAAGTGATAAACGAAGACCTGTTACGAATAAGATTCTATGAATGTATAACCTGTGCAGGATTACCTAAAATGGATAAAACTTTGTGTCATTTTGAAGGAGGGTTCATTGCAGGCTGTTTAGAGAAAATCTTAGGAAAAAAAGTTCAAGTAAAGGAAACGCACTGTGCAGGATTAGGGAATGATTTCTGCCAGTTTGAAGTTAAGGTATTATAATATAAAATATAATTTTTTACCATAACTATTTTAATTTTATTATCACCAAATTACTTAGGTTCTAAGATAATGTAAATTAAGATTTATCCACCCATATTCTCTTGGTGGATTGTATGACTATTAAATAATAACATTTAAATATATCAAATATTTTATATAATATTGTATGATACTATGAGGGTAATGGGAATAATTGGACTAAAAAATACTGGAAAAACAAGTTTGATATGCGATATTCTGAAAAATCTGAAAGATGGGGATGTTGCAACTATAAAAAACTCCCATGAAGATATATACCTAGACAAAGAAGGTACATATTCCTACAAACATAAACAATATTCAAATGTTGCAGTTTTTTCAACAAATAAACAAACTGCATTTTTTTACGATAAGTTATCTCTTGAAGAAATTCTATCAAAACTCGATAATGAGTTGGCAATAATAGGAGGATTTAAAAAACAACTTAAAGATTTAAATATACCAAAGATACTATAGTTAAGGACGATAATGGTTTGGACTTGGAAGACTCCCAAACCACTATGGGAATGATTTATGAAATAATTTCATAAATGCTCTTTTATGAGTTATATTGTTAATTTTTAGTAAAAAAATTTTTTGTTTAAAATAATAAAATAAAATAATAGAATAATAATACAAAACAATGATATATAATAAAATAATAAAATTAATTTTTTAATTTTTCCTTTAAAATATCTACGACCTTCTTAGGTTCTGCCCGCCCTCTTGTTAATTTCATAACTTGGCCCATTAGGAAGTTCAAGGCTACCTTATTTCCATTTAGATAATCTTCAACAGCCTTAGGATTATTTTTTATGGCCTCTTCACAGGCATTTATAAGTACATCATCATTGGTAATTACTGTTAATCCCAATTCTTCTATAATCTCCTTTGGAGTCTTTTTTCCCCTATTTTCTACCATTATTTCAATAACTCTTTTACCTATCTTCTGGCTTATGGTATTATCTATTATTAATTTTATAAGTTCTATTAAATGTTCATATGTTAGATTACTCTCAAAAAAGTCTATTTTATTATAGGCCAGAACCCTCCTTAATTCATTTCTTATCCATGTCACTGCAAGGTTTATATTTTTCTCATCCACTCCCAACCCATGGACAACCTTCTCAAAAACCTCGGCAAGGGCTAAATCAGAAACAAGAACCTTTGCATCTCCTTCTTTTATACCATATTCTTCCATGAATCTTTTTTCCTTTTCCATTGGGGTTTCAGGCATTTTAGATTCCACTTCCTTTACCCAATTGTTATCCAATACTATTGGCTGAATGTCTGGATCTGGTATGTATCTATAATCATCTGCAGTTTCCTTTGATCTCATGGCCTTTGTAATCATCTGAGATTCCATGTATGCTCGTGTTTCTCTTTTAATTTCCCCTCCCCTTCGTAAAATGTTTTTCTGTCTTATGTATTCATATTTTAAGACCTTATATACTCCTTTAATGGAATTAACATTTTTTACTTCAACCCTATTTCCCTGAATACCCTTGTAATTAACAGATATATTAACATCAGCCCTCATTGTACCTTCTCCCCTAAGATGCCCAATGTACTTAAATAACCTCATTAGTTGTTTTAAAAATTCCCTGGCCTCTTCAGGGGTTTTCACATCTGGCTCAGTAACTATTTCGATAAGGGGAGTACCACTTCTATTGTAATCTACAACACCTAAATCTGGTTTATATTGTCCAGGGTCTTCCTCAAGATGCACCTCGGTAATACCTACACCTAAGAAATTTCCATTAATTCCCACAGGGACTGTAGTCCTTTGGTATCCCCCAGGTAAATCTGGATACCTATAATGCTTCCTTTGAAAATAAATATCTTTATTCAATACAATCTCGCACCCTAACATTTTAGCCACCATGATTGCAATATCTATGGCTTTTTTATTTGGGGGCATGGGCCTTGCTCCTGGGTGTCCAATGCATACAGGACATATATTAGTATTTGGGGGCACCTCGTTATAGTTTGTAGGACATCTACAAAACAATTTGGATTTTGTATCCACCTGAACATGAATCTCCAAACCGCACTTCATAGAGATGTTTTCATCCATATCATCACCATACATTAAAATTTTAAGTAAATATAAATCGATTACCCAATAATAAAATTTACAATAAAAAATAATTAGTTTATTTTCTTTAATTTCCCAATGGTCTTGATAACTTTAATATTTTGATTATGTATGGCCAAGAACATAATATCTAACTTACCTACTAAGAGATTTAAAAAAATTATTAATTATGTTTTAAAACCTTTTTATATGTTTTAAAAAATAAATTTTTGTTAATAAATCTTATATTAATTTTTTATTTTTTATACTCATCAAATATTTTTTATATTAATTTTTTTTCAATAATTTTTATTTATTTAATTAATTTTTTAATTTTATTTTTTTAAATACTTATAATAAAAAGATTACAATTATAAATAATTTAATTTATACCATTTTTTGATTTACGTCATTTGATTATATTAAATATTCCAATTATTCTAAGAATTAAATTAAGATATTTATTCCTTCCATTACTGCCTCAACAGAGGCCCTTATTATATCCTCTTGGGAATTTTTAATCTCGACTATCTCATGGCCCCTTCTAAGTTTAACAGTCACCTCAACAAAGGCATCAGTTCCACTACCTATGGATCTTACATGATATCCCTCTAAGGTTATATCTGCAACGCTACTTAGGGCCTTTCTCATGGCATTTATGGCCGCATCCACTGGACCTACGCCAAATGAGGTTTCTATAAGTTGTTCCCTCTTACAATCATCTGAAAAATTCAATCTAATTGAGGCCACAGGAGTTATTTTATTACCTGATACAACAGTAAGTTCATCTAAATATATTTTCCTTTCGATAGTTTCTCCTTTAACTTCCTTTATTATTGCCTTTAAATCCACATCAGAGATATACTTGCCCAAATCTCCAAGATTTTTTATTCTTTCATAAACTCTTTCAAATTCCTCCTTATTTAGAGATATTCCCATAAGTTCCAATTTGTACTTTAAGGCTGCCTTTCCACTATGTTTTCCAAGTATTATCCTTCTCTTATTTCCAACAATCTCTGGAGATATTGGCTCATAGGTCTGGGTGTTTTTAACAAGTCCATCCACATGTATTCCTGCCTCATGGGCAAAGGCATTATCTCCTACTATGGCCTTATTGGGTGGTACTGGTAATTTCATAAGTCTTGATACTACCCTGGATACCTCATATAATTTTTCAGTTTTTATGCTGGTTTTTATACCATACAGGGTATAGAGAGCCATTACAACCTCCTCAAGGGAAGTATTACCTGCCCTTTCTCCTATGCCATTTATTGTAAGGTGGCACTCCTGGGCTCCCCCTCTTATTGCGGAAATTGTGTTTGCAGTGGCCATACCAAAATCATTGTGGCAGTGGACCGATACTGGAACAGTGATTTTTTCACTTATTTTTTTAAATAAATCATAAGATTTCTCTGGCGTTAATATCCCTACAGTATCACATACACATATTCTATCTGCACCTACCTCTACACCTTTACTAAATAACTCCATTAAAAATACTATATCGCTTCTTGTGGCATCTTCAGCGGAAAGTTCCACAATTAAACCATGGTCCTTAGCATATTCAGTAGCATCCAATGCACATTTAAGGGTTTCCTCTCTACTTTTCCTAAGTTTGTATTTCATATGCAAATCTGAGGTAGGAGTTACAAGATGAACACTGTCCACATTACATTCCAAAGCATAATCTATATCAATAGTCATGGCCCTGGCAAAGGAGCATATCTCGGCATTCAATCCCTGGGATGTTATGTATTTTATTCCTTCCCTCTCTCCCTTGGAAGTTATGGCACTTCCTGCCTCTATTATATCCACACCTAAATCATCCAATTTTAGGGCTATCTCAAGTTTTTCATGGGGCGTTAGAGAAACTCCAGGGGTTTGTTCCCCATCCCTTAATGTGGTATCCAATATTTTAACCATAAAATCACTTTTTTAAATTTTTAATATTATTTTATAAAATAAATAATACCTTAAATGAGAGATAAATATATTAATATATTAATTGCTCAATTATCTACTGCCAATAGTATATTGTATTATTTAACAATATATTTTCTTAAATGATTTCTTATTTTATAAGACAATTATAAAAACTTTTTTATATTAATATGTTATTTTAATGTCTTTGATAAACAAAATATATTCTTTCCACTATTTAACAGATGTAATCAAAAATAAATAAATTATTTTAAATTTCTATAAAATAATAAATAAATAATAAATAAAGTAAAAACAAAAGAAATGATAAAATAATTCAAAAAAATTACGAAATTATATCAAGGAATTGTAAAAAAATAAAAAATTTATTTTTTAAAAACCTGTAAAAGAAAAATCCTTCTAAATTAATTAATAGAAAAACCATTGCCACTATGTTATAATAGGATTCAGGATTTCAATGCTCTTAAATGTAAAAGATTAAAAAATTAACATTTAAAAGATTAATAAAGCCTACACTCATTTTTTAAATTTCAGGATATATCTTTAAGTTCATACGCTCGGCTATATATTAAATTTAAAATGTAGTCGAATAAAAGAAATAATTAAGTTAAAAAATAAAAATAAGGGAAAACTATATACTATATAATTAATAAAAAATAATTAATACCTAAAAAATTAAATTTGGATATTTTAAATCCCAGGGATGATTATAAGATGTTAATATTATTGCTATAACAATTTTAATATTTTTTATTTTTTTATAAGGGTGATTTTATGGTTATAGTGATGAAATTTGGAGGTACCTCCATAGGAGATGGAAAAAAAATTAGAAATGTGGCAAAAATAATAACCAGCAAAAAAAGAGTGGATAAGGATATTGTTGCTGTAACTTCTGCAATGACTCAGATAACAAATTCCCTTGTAAATATTTCCAAAGATGCACTGGATGTTAGGGATATTGATAAAATAAACAACTTTATAAGTAAAATAAAGGAGAAACATGAGGAAGCAATAGAGGATGCCATTGAAAAGGAGACTATAAAAAATGATGTAAAGAAAATAATATATGCACTAATAGATGAATTAGAAAAGGTGCTTATAGGAGTAGCCTATCTTGGGGAATTAACTCCAAAGTCTAAGGATTATATATTATCCTTTGGTGAGAGGTTATCAGCCCCTATTCTAAGTGGTGCAATTAGGGATTTAGGCTATCACTCCATATACCTTACAGGGGGTGAGGCAGGCATAGTAACTGACGAGAATTATGGATGTGCCAGGCCCATTAAATTATTGGTTAAGGAAAGAGTACTCCCCCTTTTAAAGGAAGGAATTATCCCAGTTATTACAGGATTTATTGGAGGAACAGAAAATGGAAATATAACTACCTTTGGAAGGGGAGGTAGTGATTATTCAGCAGCATTAATAGGTGCAGGCATAGAAGCCAATATGGTTGAAATATGGACTGATGTTAGTGGAATATTAACCTCAGACCCAAGGATTGTTAAAAATGTTAAAAGAATACCTAAGATGTCATACATAGAGGCCATGGAGTTAGCCTACTTTGGTGCCAAAGTTCTTCATCCAAGGACTGTTGAGCCCCTTATGGAAAAAAACATACCTTTAAGAATTAAAAATACCTTTGAGCCTG
>DQSV01000057.1 GCA_015663075.1 Methanothermococcus okinawensis
CAAACCATTTACCTAATCCATCAGTTCCACCGATTATTGAGATTATCATAGTTATTCCTTTTTTATTTTTTTTAATTTATTTATTATTTATTATACTATTAAAGTACTATTTCTATCCAATTTGGAAATAATACCCACTACAATGGTTTAATTACGCCCTTTATCTCATTTATGAGCCATATTTATGTTATATATCACTCTTTAATTTAATGATATCCTATAATTTATATAATTTGTTAAAATAGTCCGTATCATAAAAAAATAACTTAAAAAAATAGTAAAACCAAGGTAAAGTATATTAAAATACTCCCTAATATATAATATAATTAAAGTAATTAAATAAAAATAAAAAATTAATAAAATAATAAAAAATAAATTTCAATTAAAAAAATAAAATAAAAATTATTCCAAAACTTCCAATATTTTTGACTTTATTAGTCCCTTTGAGGCTCTTGGCTCAGCAATTGTTTTTCCACAGGTTATACATTTTACAACTGTTGCAGGACATCCAAATATAACTTGCTCACTACCACAATCGGTACATTGAATTTTTAAAAATCTACTTCTGGGCTTTTGTATCAGTGCCATTATTCCACCTCTTTTTTATCCAATATTTTTGTATAATATTCATGTGGGATAAATATATAATCTTAATCCACTAATTCAAATACTCTCGCCCTAAATCCACCATTGGCTCTAACATGCATTTTTCCACATTCTGAACACTTGTATCTTAAATCTAACTTTTTAACAGGTTTTGCACCACTTGGTAAAGGTCTTGGATATCCTCCATATCCTGACATAACCCTTCTAAACTGTCTCTGACCCCAGGTTAATTCACTTGCCTTTCTTTTTTTGGCCTTTTCTACAGTATGTATTGTATGCTTTTTACAGTAAGGGCAATATCTCTTTATCTTTTTTTTCATCTTCATTGTAATCACCTGCAATTTTCTTAACTATCTTGTGTTTTTCCAATATTTTTGATATTCTCTTATCCAAGGAAACTATATCCTCTCTGTTTAAATTATATGTGTACTTCCCATCTGTAAATTCTGGGAACTTAGTAAGGACTCTTACAATATCAATATACCTTTGGGTATTTATAAGTTTTGGTATTTGTTGAGTTGTCTCCTTCTCTTGGATTTCGGATATAGATTGTTGGTTATTTAATATATTCCCCATCTCTAAAATACTATCATTATTATGATTGATTGTTGCTGTGGAACCCCCGTCTTCTCCATAACCTTCAATGTTCTCTATTGATTTTAATATATTCTTTTCTTCATTTATTAGATTCTCCTTAGAATTATAAAGTGCCTTGTATATTCTTAACTTTCTTATTTCTATGGCATAGTATTTTATACGCTTAATTTCCCTTTCATCCTTGTATTCGTCGTTGTTTATATATTCCCTAATCTCATCATAAAAATTTTCAGGTAATTTCAATAAATCATCATTTTTTAATTCATTAAAAAATATATTTGCTATTTTTTCATACATGATTCCACATAATTCTGTGTATAGGATATATTATGTAATATAGGTCAAAAATACAATATTGGCAATAAAAGGGTAGTAGATGATAAAATTAATAAAATAATAATAAAAATTAATGATAAATCAATATAACCAAGTACATAATTTAAAATCTTAGATTACCATATTTATCATTTATAATATAGTCAAACATATAATTCCTTAAACTATAATTTATATATCGTAATAAAAGAGGATAAAATATAATAAAGGGGTACTTCAAGTCCTATCTTTATATAACTTTTATAGATATATCCCTCTTTAAGGATTCTATCTCTTCTCTCAGCACTTAGAGTATTAAGGGAAATTAATGTAGAGTCTTTAATTCTTTATGTTTTTACTATTTCTTAGGCATATATTTTTATAATTAAATTATTTTTATTCTTTATTTTTTTTATTTTTTTTAATAATATTATTTTATTTTTTTTGTAGTATAATAATTTATGTTTAAAACCCTTAGGATTCTATTCTTGGAGCAAGTAGGAATATTATTTTGCCCTCCCCTATATTATACTCTATTTTTACAGGCATATCAGTACCAAGGTATATATGTAAAATCTCATTTGAGGATGTGGCCTTTGTAATATCCTTTAAATATGGCAAACTAAAGGTACTTTTTGTATCCTGGGTAATTTTTAAATCCAATATGGAATCGCTATTCTCATCATAAATTATTTCACTTCGATTTATATCTCCATTTGAATATATTATAAATTTTCCATCCTGTCTCATTTTTAAGGAAACATGGTCACTAACCAATTCAGCATCTTTTAAGGCATCTACAAATGCACCTGCCTTTATTATAATCTCATTGGGATATTCAATAGAGGGAACCTTAACATTTGTGGAACTTACATCATATAGAGACAGTGAAAATTTTCTTATGGCATCATTTTTAAGGATTAAATTTAATTTATTATTTTCTTCATCCAATTCCAATGTAAGTTTTTCATTTGATTTTGCCCTACCCATGATTTTTTTAATGGCCTCTAAATCCACACCTATTTCATGAATATCAGCAACATATTCCTCAAAGGCCTCCTTAGGAATATTTACACTAACCAATGCCACATGAGAGGGATCCATTGCAATTGTTTTCATACCTTCTTCATCTATCTCAAAGGAAACTTCATCTATTATATTACTCATAGCCTCTATTATCTTTTTAAAATAATTTGGATTAATTGTAGCCTTAAACATTTCATTTCACCAAAGTATTAATTTTATAACATATACTTTAAAAATCATGCATAAAGAACACTTGTTAATTTACTATATATATGTTTATACAATTTTATAGTTAAAATATTATAATATTTATTTATTCCCTGGAACTAAAACACTTAATAGATGTTAAGTACTTTACTCCAAATATTCTCCATATAATTATTTAAAAGCTCTACATCTCACTGGGGACTTCAAGGTAAGATATATGCCAAAAAAGATTATTAATAGCAACTATATGATATAACTTATGAGTTTATCCACTATTATTTTTTTCTTATAATTAATTTTTTAAAATAAGTTTAATTAATTATCATTTTTTATAATTCCATTATTTTAATTATTTTGTTTATATTATCCAATAATAATAACTTATATATTACAGTAGATGATCAGGTACAATATCTTTGGCAATTAATTCTCCATAGGTTTCCCTTTCTCTAATTATATGGTGTCCCCTATTTCTTGTTAAAATCATTCTTGGCCTTCCTCTGGCGTTGTAGTTATTTGCCATACTTATACCATATGCCCCTACATCCAGTATTGCTATAATATCTCCTACCTCAACCTTGGGAAGTTTCCTATTTTTTCCAAAGACATCTGAACTTTCACATAGTCCCCCTGCAATATTAACTACTTCTTTTTCTTCCCTTAGGACGCAGGGGATGATTTCATGGTAGGCCTCATATATTGCTGGTCTCATCATATCATTCATACCTGCATCAATCATTACCCACTTTGCACATGGAGTCTCTTTAATATAATGAACCTTTCCAAGTAATACCCCCGCTGTTGCCACCACACTCCTTCCAGGTTCAAGTATTAGATTTGGTAGGTCCACCTTATCCTTATATTCCATGATAGTCCCTATTATGGCATCTGCCAGGTAGTATTGGTTAGGTATTTCCTTATCCTTATGATAAGGTACTCCCAATCCCCCTCCTAAATTAACATCTTCTATTTCAATTCCTTCATTTTTTAATTCTACTATAAAATCCATAACTTTTTTTGTTTCTTCAATAAATGGAGATATATCTGTTAATTGGGAACCTATATGGCAGTGTATCCCAACGATATTTATATTCTCCATTTCCTTAGCCATTTTTATGGCCCTCATTGCAATACCTGATTGAACATCCAATCCAAATTTGTTGTTTTTTAATCCTGTAGATATTTTGGGATGGGTCTTTGGATTCACATCTGGATTTATTCTAAATGCAACATTTGCAACAGTTCCTATTTCCTTAGCAATTTCATTTATAAGTATTAATTCACCTATGCTATCCACATTGAAGGATCTTATATTGTTTTCAATTCCCATTATAATTTCATCCTTTGTTTTACAATTTCCATTGAATACTATCTTTTCTGAGGGCACATTGGAAAGTTTTGCAATGTATAACTCCCCTCCACTTACAACATCGGCACCACAACCTAATTTTGATAGCAACTTTGTAATTGCCAAGTTTGAATTTGCCTTGTAAGCATAGCACAGTATAAACTCCCTCCCAGTTTCCTCTACGTATTTTTTAAATGCATCCTCATAACTTTTAAAATTTCTTATAATCTGATTCTCACTCATAACATAAAGTGGAGTACCATACTCCTTAGCCAATTTATTCCCGTCGTATCCATCTATCTTTAAAACTCCATTTTCTATGGTTATCATATCATTTCCAAGGAATTTCATAATCTCACCTAAAATTATTATATCAAAAAACGTATCTTAATTAAAATCATATATAAAAAAGAGAATAATTTGTGAATATATTTTAAATTCCTCCTTACTGGGCCTGTTATTTTTTATAATTTTTCTATTTTTTTAATATATTTATTCTTCTTGCATTTTAAAATCTTAAATTACAGTTAGGTACACTATATTTTAAACTTATTATTGATATAGTAATTTCATACTTAAAGGATTTCCTCTGCACTTCTAGTGCTTGAAGTGTATAAGAGGAAGGAGGTAGTAATAAAGAATTCCTACTTTTTAAGCATTTACCTTCTATACTATATTTCTTGTATTTTTAAATATTATATTGTTTTTATTTTTTCCTTTTTTATCTTAGATTTAAATTAATTTTATGTTATAGATTTTGGGTTAAATATTATACTATATTATAACTTTATTATACTATATTATAACTTTATATAACTTTATATTTTTAATTTTTTTAAATTGTTCTTTTATTTTATTTTTATTATTTAATATACATATTAAGAACTATAATTTACGTATAACATCCTCCACTATCTCAGGAGCAAGCCCTATGTATGTGGAATAGTCAAATAAATAATCAAGTTCCTCTTCATTCAAATATTCCATAACTTTCTCTTCTTCCATTAAAACCTCTTTTAAATGTTTATTCTCATCATGGGCCCTCATAGCACATCTCCTTACAACCTCATGGGCTGTTTGCCTTCCCATACCTTTTTTAGCAAGGGTAATCATTACCCTCTCAGCCATTATAAGTCCCTTTGTTAATTCAAGGTTTCTATTTACATTTTCAATATTCACATTTAATTTCCTAATTCCCTTTATACTTAAATTTAGAACATGATCCAAAAGGACGCAGGATTCTGGAAAAAGACATCTCTCTGGTGAGGAATTGGTTAAATCTCTCTCCTCCCACATGGGAATATTATCAAATTCTGCAAGGGCATTTACCTTAATTACCCTTGAAAGACCACAAATTTGTTCAAAAGTTATTGGATTTCTCTTATGGGGCATTGTAGAACTTCCAGTTTGTTTTAAAGGATCGAATTCCTCCTCTAATTCCTTTATTTCTGTTCTTTGCATATTTCTTATAGTTATTCCTATTTTATTAAGGGTCTGAGCAATTAGGGCCAATAGGGCCATAAATTCCCCATGTCTATCTCGCTGAATAACTTGATTTGATATTAAAACAGGATTTAATCCTAAGATCTCCCCAACCATTTTATGAACTTCCATTCCCTTTTCCCCAAGGGCAGCCATTGTCCCTACAGCCCCTGTAATCATAGAGACACATAGTCTTTTTTTACATTCTGTCAATCTATCAATATGCCTTTGAATCTCTGAGGCCCAAAGTGCAAATTTCATACCGTAGGTTGTAGGTATGGCATGCTGACCATGGGTTCTTCCAATACACACCGTATATTTATGCTCCTTGGCTTTCTTAATTAGTTCTTCCTTTAAAGTTTTCAATTTGCTTAGCAATATATCTATGGTATCCTTAAACTGTAATGACTGGGCTGTATCTATAATATCATTGGAAGTTACTCCAAAATGTATATATTCCCCTGCATTTCCATCACAAACCTCTGCAAAGGCCTTTACCATTGCCACTACATCATGCCTTGTTTCCCTTTCAATTTCTTTTACTCTTTCCAATTTTACATAATCTATTGAAGATTTTCTATTTATCTCCTCTGCTGCCTCCATAGGTATAATGCCAAGTTTCCCTTGAGCCTTTGCAAGGGCCGCTTCAACCTCCAGCATCTTTTGTAATTTATTTTCCTCCCCCCAAACCTTTTTCATCTCCTTTGAACCATATCTAAAATCTATTGGATGTACTGCCATTTTTTCACTTTTTTTATTTTTTTATAATATTTTTTAATAATTTTTTATTTTTTTAATATTATTCCTTTATTTTTTCATATTCTTACTATTTTTAAATTTTTTTTATTATTTTATTTTTATTATAATTCTTATGGTATTATTTTAAAAAATAATATCCATTAAGCCCCATACTTCTCGGATTTATTTAATAAATCCAATAGAATGGGCATAACATACTTACCCTTTATCCAACATAGGCCTCCTTTATAAGTGGAAAACTCGTCAAATTTATCAACCTCATCATGTCTTACTCCTTTGCCCCATATCATTATAGGAATAGGATCCGCTGAATGATCCTTAACCTCTATTGGAGAACTATGGTCTCCGGTTACTACAATATATATTTCCTCTTTATTGATGTTGTTAAGAATATATTCCATCATTTTATCCACTTCTTCAATTACTCTAACCTTAGTATTGTAATCTCCATCATGGGAGGCCTCATCAGCCCCCTTTACATTAACCATAATAAAGTCATACTTCTTAATATTCTCCACAATGGCCTTTGCCTTACCCATATAGTTTGTAGAAGGAGTACCTGTGGCCCCTTCCACATTTATAAAGTCCAATCCTACCATTTTTGATATTCCCTTTATAAGTCCAGTACCTGCAATACAGGCACCTTTTAATTTATATCTTTCATAAAATGGCTCAATTACAGGCACCTTTCCTGCTCCCCTGATTAAAATAACATTTGCAGGAGGAAGGCCTTTTTCTCTCCTTACATTATTTACTGGGTGATTGTTTAGTCTATCATAAACTATTTTTATTAATTTATTAAGCACATTGGCAGTTTTTTTTGCCTCCTGAGAATCCTCTAAGGGCTTTATCTCTGGGATTTCAACCCCTTCTTTATGAGGGTCTCCTTCTGAAACCCTATCACTCAATCCCTCGCCCCTTAAAACAAGGGCTGCCCTATATCCTCCAGATTGTTTAAATATAACTTTAACCCCCTCAATCTCTATTCCATCTATTGCCCGTTCCAATTCTTCAGTATTTTTTATTCGCCCAGCTCTTCTATCCACTACCTTTAAATTCTCATCTAAGGTAGCAAAATTACATCTAAATGCTATATCCCCTGGCTTTACCTCTATCCCTACTCCTCTTGCCTCAAATGGCCCTCTTCCAGTATATGTTTTATAGGGATCATATCCAAGTAGGGCCAAATGGGCAGTATCGCTTCCAGGCCTAACTCCAATATCTATGGCATTCATTATTCCACATATACCCTCCTTTGCCATTTTGTCCAATATTGGAGTATGTGCTTCCTTTAATGGCGTATTTCCATTGGAATTAGGTCGATCTCCCAATCCATCAATAATAAAGAGTATTGCCTTCACAATTTCACCTTTTTTAGGATTTAATTTCAATTAGTTTTAATTTAACAAAATATAATAATAAATATAATAATTTAATAAAATATTATAATTAAATAATAAATCATTTAGTATTTATTTTTTTATATAACTTAATTAATATATAATATATAAACACAATAATGCTAATTGGATATAATTTAATTTTTTTGTAATTTAAAGGGAGATATTAATGGAGGAAAAAAATTTAAAAAAAATATTAAGGGACCTTGTGGAGAATAATATTTCAATTGAAGAGGCTGAAACCCTTTTAAAAGTATATCAAATTGAGGAAATTGAGAATAAAATTAAAATGGATATATCTAGGGAAATGAGATCAGGTATTCCAGAGGTAGTTTATGCCAAAAATAAGGATTTTGAGGATATAATCTTGGCATTAAAAAAATCTGCAGAGAGGAATAATATTGCCCTTGCCACAAAGGTTAAAAGGGAGCATATTTTGGAATTGGAAGAGAAAAAGAATGATTTAATAAATAAGTTAAATATTCAAGATTATGAGTTCATAATAAACTATAAGGCCCAGACAATAGTACTTAAAAAGAAAAACTATAATACATTAAAGTACGGAAAGATAGGCCTCTTAGCAGCAGGTACAAGTGATATTCCCATTGCAGAGGAAGTAAAGGTCACTGGAGAGTTCTTAGGTTGTGAGGTTATATGCTCCTATGATGTGGGTATTGCTGGAATACATCGTCTCTTTAATCCCTTAAAGAGAATGATACGGGAAGAAGTAGGTTGTATTATAGTAATTGCTGGTATGGAGGGGGCACTTCCCTCTGTAGTATCCAGTTTGGTGGATATTCCTGTAATTGGGGTCCCTGTATCTGTGGGCTATGGAGTAGGGGAGGGTGGAAAATCTGCATTATACTCCATGCTAACTTCCTGTGCCTCAGGTTTAACTGTGGTAAATATAGATAATGGCTTTGGTGCAGCATCCTTTGCTTCACTACTGATAAAACAGATTTATAGGCATAAGAATAAATAGTAAACACAATACAGTAAAATATAATTAATACTATAAAATTAAATAATGTAAAAAATATTGGAATTAATTGTTAAATTATAAGTTAAATTATAATTAGGTAATTAAAATTTAATAAAATATAAAAAATAACTAAAGGGATAATGTGAAAATAGTCATTATTACCTGGGAATATCCTCCAATAATGGTGGGGGGGTTATCAGTCCATTGCAAAGGACTTGCCGAAGCACTTGTCAAAATTGGACATGATGTGGATGTAATCACAGTTGGCTATGAATTACCCGAGTATGAGAATATAAATGGGGTAAATATACATAGAGTAAGGCCTATAAAACATGGGCACTTTTTAACATGGGCCCTACTTATGGGGAATGCCATGGAAAAAAAATTGGGGTTATTGGGAATAAACAATTATGATGTCATACATTGCCATGATTGGATGGCATATCCTGTTGGTAGTAGTATAAAGCACCTCCTAAGTAAACCCTATATTCAATCCATACATAGTACAGAGATGGGGAGATGCGGAGGCATTCATTCTGAGGATTCCAAGGTAATAAGTGATTTGGAATGGTGGAGTACCTACGAATCCCATGCAATAATAACTGTAAGTAATTCCATAAAGGAGGAGATATGCTCAATATTTAATGTGCCATGGGATAAGGTAAATGTAATATACAATGGTATAAATCCAGAGGAATTTGATATTCCAATGAATGAACAAGAGAAAAATAACTTTAAATTAAGTATTGGAATACAGCCCCATGAAAAAATGATACTCTTTGTTGGAAGGTTGGTTTATCAGAAGGGAGTGGAATATCTCATAAGGGCTGTGCCAGATATAATTAAAAACCATCCCAATTCCAAGGTAGTTATAGCAGGCTCAGGAGACATGAGGGGGTATTTGGAGGATTTGGCATTTCAATTGGGCTGCAGGGATAAAATAATATTTTTGGGATATATCAGAGGGCAAATGCTTAAAAAACTTTATAAATCTTCTGATTTAACTGTAATTCCCTCCATATATGAACCCTTTGGTATAGTTGCCTTAGAGGCCATGGCTGCAGGGAGTCCGGTTATTGCAAGTGCCGTAGGAGGATTAAAGGAGATAATACATCATGAGTACAATGGAGTTACAGTATATCCAAAAAATCCTGATTCCATTGCATGGGGAGTCAATAGGGTTTTATCAGATGAAGGGTTTAGAGAATGGATTGTAAGTAATGCAAAAAAAGATGTTTATAATAAGTATAGTTGGGAAGCAGTGGCTCATAATACCATTGATGTATATAATAAGGTTATAAATAATATATAATTATTTTTTTATCTTTTAAAGGCCATAGAGCCCTTATATAATGAATTTTCTTTTATCCCTTCTAGCAATTCCTATTACGGAAGATGTTTAATGTAGGTTGATATACCATGCACTTTTTTGAATCTTTTAAAATATATCTGTGTATTTAATATACCCATATCTTTATTTAATTTTTTTAATATAATAATATCTTTATTTATATCTTTATTTAATTCTATCATAAATTCAATATATCTTTTATATATTATGAAAGGAAAATATAAAGTAAAAATATTAATCATATAATAAATAAACATTTATGTTATATAGAACATCCCTAAGAGAAAATTAATGGCAAAACAGAAGATAATGGTTTAACGAAGGAATTACTAGATTTGAAAGAACTGTCAAATTAAGAAATTGTCAAGGAGAACTATCAAATTAATGACTCCTCAAAAATTATAGGATACTACAAAGGTCCCTAACTACTCTGAGATAAATTAAAGAAATATTTATTGGAATCTCTTCCAGAATTCCTTTGTCCTTTCCTTTAACTTAGAGAAGAATCATAATTGCATTTCTACTACCAAAGGTTTCATACTCACAATTAATCTCAAAACCTTAAAAGCAGATATACCAATCTTCTATCCTATATTGGATGGTCTAACTATGATCTCATAAGTTATATTTATAAAGATAGCCAAGAACATATTTCTTAAACTCACATCTATAATATACAAAATAAAAATAAATAAACGAACATTTTAAAAAAAATTAAAAATATAAAATAATAAATAAAAAAATAGAATAATTAAAAAAAATAAAAGATTTTAAAAAATGCCTAAAGAAGTAAAAATATAAAAAATAGAAATCTTGCCATTTTCTATCTAAAGTATTAATAACACTGAAGAATAGAAAATAAATAGAAAATAAATAGAAAATTAAAAAAAGGTAAAAATATATAATATACCTTTGAATGTAGGAGAATAAAAAATTGACTTTAAAATGTTATAAAGTCTCTAACATTTTTTTAAAGTTCTTAAGATATAGATATAAAATGTTATGTATTTATAAATAGGATTTCTCTCATTATAAAATATAAAATTGGTGATAATATGGTAAATATTGTTGTTAATAAATTAGATATTGATCCAATAGAAGAAAGGCCCATAGAAATTGTAGAAAGAAAGGGTTTAGGGCACCCAGACAGTATTTGTGATGGTATAGCCGAAAGTGTAAGTTCTGCACTATGTGAGATGTATAAGGAAAAAATGGGAGTGGTTTTACACCACAATACGGATCAGGTGGAGCTTGTTGGTGGTCAGGCCTACCCAAAATTAGGCGGGGGTCATGTTGTAACTCCCATATACATACTATTATCGGGTAGGGCTACCACAGAACTATTGGATAAAGATAAAGGAGAATTAATCAAATTACCTGCGCCATCTGTTGCAGTAAATGCTGCAAGATCCTACCTACAGAAGACGATTAGAAACATAGATATAGATAGAGATGTTATCGTGGATTGTAGAATTGGGCAGGGTTCTGTTGATTTAGTTGAGGTATTTGAAAGAAAAAAATCAGAAATTCCATTGGCAAATGATACCTCCTTTGGTGTGGGATATGCTCCCCTTAGTATCACCGAAAAGTTGGTTTTAGAAACCGAGAAATTATTAAATAGTGATGAATTAAAGAAAGAAATCCCTGCAGTTGGTGAGGATATAAAGGTTATGGGATTAAGGGAAGGGAAAAAAATTACCTTAACTGTTGCCATGGCTGTTGTAGATAAATATATAAAATCAGTGGAGGAATACCAGAAAGTAAAGGATGCAGTAAAGAAAAAGATTGAGGAATTGGCAAAGAAAATCACAGATTATGAGGTTGAGGTATGTATAAATACTGCTGATGATGAAAATACACTATATTTAACAGTAACTGGAACCTCTGCTGAAATGGGTGATGATGGCTCAGTTGGAAGGGGAAATAGAGCAAATGGATTAATAACTCCCTTTAGACCTATGAGTATGGAAGCAGCCAGTGGTAAAAACCCCATAAATCATATTGGAAAGATATACAACATTTTATCAAATCTAATTGCCAGGGATGTTGCTAAGTTAAGTGGTGTAAAGGAGTGTTATGTCAGAATACTTAGCCAAATAGGGAAACCAATAAATGAACCAAAAATCCTTGATATTGAAGTAATCATGGATAAAAATCATGATTTAAAGGATATTGAGACAAAGGCTAAAGAGATAGCAGAGAAATGGTTAAATAGCATTCCTGAAGTTATGGAGGATGTAATTACTGGAAAAATAAAAACATTCTAAGTTATATTATATATTTCTAAAGGCACTTATGCAAATAAAAAACTCTAATTCTTTAAAGATTCCCCTATACAGAGGAAATTCTTTATGTATATAGTTACTACACTTAAATAAGTTAAGAGATTAATTGTTTTACTATATATTAATCTAAAAGTAAGAACTTAAAGTATTCTTCTTTAAGATATTTTATCTTTTTTATTTTTATTATGGATCATAAATTAATGATATACTTACTCTATATATTTTATGATAAGTCAATATATGTTCAATAATTATAAAAAAATTATATCCATTAAGGGAGGGATAAAATGAGAGTAATTGGAGTCATTGGACCAAAGAAATCTGGTAAAACCACATTGATATGTGATATATTAAAAGAAATTAATAAAAATAATATTAATATTGCCATTATAAAACATAGTTACCATGATGTTAATATTGATAAAGAGGGGACAGACTCCTATAAATTTAAAAAGTATGCCAATACATCCATTCTATCGGACGGCAATAGAACTACATTTTTTTATAATAAAATGGATTTAAGTGAAATACTTTCTAAATTGGACAGTGATTTGGTAATAATAGAGGGATTTAAGGAGCAATTAAGAAAATTAAACATACCAAAAATTGTTATGATAAATGAAGAAGAGGGAAATGAACTAATAGATTCCCACACCCTAATGGTAATCAAAAATATGGAATATAACATAGATGATGTAGTTAAGAATATCCTTGAAAAAAGCATAGTTCCTACATACAATTTAAACTGTGGGCACTGTGGATACAACTGTAAAGAATTCGTGGAAAGGGTTGTTAAAGGGGATTTATCCTGGGACCAGTGTGTAATATCTGAGGGATTGGAGGTTATTGTTAATGGAAAAACTATTCCATTAAATCCCTTTGTTTCTAATATTGTTAAAAACACAATTATTGGATTACTAAGTTCATTAAAGGGCGTGGATAACCCAGAGAGTTTAACTATAAAAATAAACAAAACATTATAAATTTATAATCTTAAAAATTTTACATATAAAATCTTAATTTCCATTAATACCAATAAAAAATTTGATTATTAAAAAAATAAAAGATAACAATATAAAAATAAAAGGTTAATTTAAACAAAATAAAAAGACCTTAAGTCTATAAGTAAATGAAAAAATAGACAGATGAAATTGTTATCTAGAGTGTATTGGTGGGTAGGTATAATAGTAATTTTAATTAAGTATGTATTTATATATGTGCGTATAAATATTTAAATATAGTAATAGTTAAATAATAGTTATTTAACACCTATTTAAAATTTTATTTGAAACTTTTTTTATTTTCCTTGAATAATTTATATTACAATATACAAAAATTTATATATAATTATATATATTAGTAATTTTAATTTCATCATAGGTTAATTTAAAAGATCATTAATTTTTAATATTTTTTTGGTGAGTTAATTATGGACATGAATGAAAATAAATATGAAATAATGGCGGAAATATTTAAAGCATTTGCAGATCCCACTAGGTTGATGATATTGAAGTTATTGAGTGAAAATGAGAGTATGTGTGTATGTAAAATAATTGAAGAGTTAAAAAAGCCCCAACCAACCATCTCCCATCATTTAAACATTTTGAAAAAATCTGGATTAATAAGAGCAAGAAAAAAAGGCACCTGGAATCACTACTACATTGTAGATCCAAAAATTAAGTATATTATCTCCACAATGGAAAATGTAATTGGCGAGAATAAATGATTTTTAAATATTCAAATTCAAAATAAACTAATTTAAATAGGTTTTAATTATCATTTTTAATGATTTTTATATACTATATAATTACATTATCCCCTCATAGGGATAAATATATTAAAAATAATAGATATAATAGGGATAAATATACATAATTAAAAAAATTGTTAATGCTTTAATTTAAAATAAAATTAAAAAAATAGAAATATATCATAAAGGGTAGTTGTATGTCCTTCATAGAAAAATACCTAAAGGAACCATTTAGATATGCTACCTCAGATTGGATAAAGATACTTATTGGTAGCTTACTGTCATTTTTTAGTGCACTTGTGACTTTATTATCGACATCACTATTGGCACCATCTGCAATAATTTTCATGCTTATAATATTTTTCATGCTTATATCTTTGGTTATTGATATAATCTTATTAGGATATTATATAGGAGTAGCAAAAAATACCCTTAAGGGAGTAGATACCCTTCCCAATTGGAGTAATTTTATAGAGTTTATTAAAGATGGGATTTTATACTACATTGCAATGATTATAGTATTGTTAATGATATATTTACCCGCTATTTTATTAACAGTTGGAATATTTTCTGCAGTAGGTGGAGGATTTGGAAATCATTTAGCCTTTAATAACTCAATATCCATGTATTTGTTAGTGGTGATTGGTATAGTATTATACATCATAGTTGCATCTATAGCATTTATATTATATTTTCCACTTGCAACAGTGAACTTTGCCAAAAAAGGATTTTCTGGATTCTTTGAATTTTTTAATATACTTAAAAAGATCTCTCTTGAATATATTTTAATCCTGATATTATATTTTATATTAAATGTCATTACATACTTTATCTTAACTATCATTTTAATTATCCCTATTGTTGGTATATTAATTTATATAACATGTGGAATGATACTAACGTTTTTATTGGGGGTGGCAGCAATAAGAGCAATATCTAAGTACTACTTAGAAAAAGAAATATAATAAAAAAAGAAAATATATAATTTATAAAATAATAAAATTTTAATTTTTAATTAATTTTTTATTCCTTAAAATATTCATCATATTCTCCGCTATCTATCAAATTTATCACTTCCTTAGGGTCCTTTCCATCTACGTTTACTCCCAAAGATGTACAGGTTCCTATTACTTCTTTTGTAGCATTTTTTAAATTATAGGATAGCATGGAGTCCATCTTCATCTTGGCTATTTTTATGGCCTGTTCCATTGTAAGGCTGCCAACTATCTTGTGTTTTGGTTCCGTAGAGCCCTTTTCAAGTTTTAATTCCTTTTTTATTAGAGCCGATGTTGGGGGAATACCTACCTCTATTTCAAAGGATCTGTCATCAGTATTCACAATAACCTTAACTGGAACACTCATCCCTTCATAATCCTTTGTTTTTTCATTTATTTCCTTTACCACATTCATAATATTTACGCCCAAAGGCCCAATGGCTGGACCCAATGGAGGTCCTGCTGTGGCTTTTCCACCAGTTACCAATATTTCAACTACTTCAGTACCCATTTTACTCACCTTGATAATTATTTGATTTAAATAATGCATAAGTAAATATAAAATACTTAATTTAAAATGTATAATGCTATTTTTTCGTGTTTTAATTTAAAGTTCGTATCTAAAAACTTTTTTTATTTAATAATTTAATATTATTGTATATTTTAGTATGTTCTATACCCTATATATCTATTATCTATTTAAACCTTACTATAATTTTTATGTTTTTATCCCCAATTAGATATTTAAAAAATTATTATTTTAAATTAGGAACTTTTGGATATTATTTTAACTTGCTCCACTCCAACAGTTACGGGTATGGGAACTGCTGCATCAATTAATTCCAAAGTTATTTCCTCTTTATGCTTATCTACCCTCATAACTCTGGCTCTTTCTCCTTTAAAGGGTCCTGATATTAACTCCACAATATTACCCTTATCTATACTATCAATTATTTTATGGGGGGATAGTAAATGATCAAGTTCTTCTATTGTGGATTCTCCTGGAACAATACCCTTTACCTTAAATGTTTTCCTAATTAGATCCTCAACAGCTCCCCTATTTGGAGCCTCCACCAATAAATAGCCCTTTAAATCTTCAGTGGCGAGTATCGAGTATATC